>CAMYIK010000082.1 GCA_947258365.1 uncultured Thermoleophilia bacterium
CTATCGAGATCACGGCGGTGCCTTCCGGGTTGGCCCGCGCAGCGCGGGCGCCACGCCGGGTCCCGCCTGTTACGGCCTGGGCGGCTCCGAACCGACCGTGACCGACGCAAACCTGGTTCTGGGTCGGATCGACGCAGAGCGTTTTCTCGGTGGAGAAATGGCACTCGACAGTGAGGCCGCGGCCGCCGCCGTGGTGGTGTTGGCCTCTGCGCTCGGCCTCGACCCGCTCGAGGCGGCGGAGGGCGTGATCACGATCGCCAACGCGAACATGGCTGCGGCGATCCGCTCGCGCACGATTCAAAAGGGGCACGATCCGCGTGAGTTCTCCTTGGTGGCGTTCGGAGGCGCTGGCCCGCTGCATGCGGCTGACGTCGCGGATCTGCTGGGCGCGACGGAAGTGCTCGTACCTCCGCACCCCGGCATCACCGCGGCCACCGGCCTGCTGACCAGCGATCTCAAGTACGACCAGATGCGCACGGTGTTCATGCTGGAAGGCGCCATCGACGCCAAGGTGATCGACAGTCGCCTGGAGGAAGTTGGTGCGGAGCTGCGCGAACGTCTCCGCGGCGACGGGGTCGATGAAGCCGACATCCATATCTCCGCGGCACTCGACTGCCGCTACATCGGCCAGGGCTACGAGCTACGTGTGCCTTTGCCGGAGGGGCGTTTCACCGACAGCGCGTTGGAGGAGTTCCACGGACTGCACCGGCAGGAGTACGGACATTCCTTCAGCGATCCCATCGAGGTGGTCAACCTCCGCGTGACAGGCATCGGAGCCCGAGCTCGGGTCGACCGCCTGCCCGCAGCCGGCGGCTCGATGGACGAGGCGCAGCTCGGTGAAGGCGACGGCGTGTTCCGAGTCGACGGAAGGTTGCAGAGCATGACCACCCGGTATCTGGACCGAGCCTCCTTGCCCGCGGACGAACCCTTCGCCGGGCCGACGGTCGTCTTCCAACGCGACACGACCGTTCTCGTTCCGCCCGGCTGGAGTGGTTGTGCCCAGGCGAGCGGCAACCTTATTCTCAGCCGATGAGTACAACGACCCGCGTCGACCCCGTTCTGGCCTCGGTCATCTCCGGCGCGCTGGACTCCATCGCGACCGAGATGGGCCACAAGCTGGCGCGGATGAGCTACTCGCCGATCATTCGCGAGAGCGAGGACTTCGGCTGCGTCATCTGCGATGCCGACGCCCGGCAGCTCTGTGAATCACGCGAGTCGACCCCACTGCAGTCGGGGCCGATTCCGGGCTACATCCGGGGCATCAACCGCCGGCTGGAGGAACTCGGCGACGAATGGCGCCCTGGCGATGTGGTGATGCACAACCACAGCTACTACGGAGCCTCTCATGGTCCGGACGTGGCGTTCGCCATCCCGATCTTCCTGGGCGAGGAGTTGATCGGCTTCTCCACGACAACCGCCCATCACCTCGACCTCGGCGCCCTCACTCCAGGCTCGTGCGGCATCGTGGATGCCTGCGACGCGTATGCGGAGGGTCTGCAGTTCAACGCGATCAAGATCGAAGAGAACGGCAAGCGCAACGAGTGGGTCTGGCGCCTGCTTCAGGACAACGTGCGCGCCGCGCCGCTCGTGGTGGGCGACATGGAGGCCCAGATCGCCGCCGCGCGGATCGGTGTGGAGCGCTTCTTGGAGCTGGTCGATCGCTACGGCCTCGAGACCGTTCGCGCCGCCAGCGACGACCTCATGGACTACAGCGAGCGCATGCTGCGGGCCGAGATCGAGAAGCTGCCCGACGGCACCTACGAGGCGGAGGGTTTCGTCGACGGCTTCCCGGAACACGCCGACCCGGCGTACAAGGACCTGCGCGTCGCGGTCGCCATCACGGTGGACGGATCGAACCTGCACGTCGATCTCACCGGAACGGCCGACCAGATCGACCTGCCGCTCAACATGCCCTTCGAAGGCACGGTCGACATCGCGATCTACCTGACGCTTCGTTCGATATTGCTGGACAGCGCCACGCATGAGCCGGTTCCCGCCAACAGTGGTCTGTTCCGGCCGATCTCGATCTTTGCCCCCGAGGGTAGCCTCGCCAACCCGCGCTACCCGGCTCCGGTGATCGCCCGGTTCTGCCCCGGCAACGTGGTCGCCGATACGGTGATGCGGGCCCTGGCGCCCATCGCGCCGGACAAGGTCAGCGCGGGCATCGGCAACCTGAAGGTCGTGGCGTACTCAGGGTTGGCCGAAGGCGGCAACCACTGGGTCTACATGGACATCCAAGAAGGCTCCTACGGCGGTCGCTTCGGCAAGGACGGTCTCGACGCGGTCGACACCCTCTACGCCAACACGCGGAACAACCCGATCGAGGACATCGAAACCCATTTCCCATTGAGGGTCACCAGGTACGAGCTGCGCGATGACAACGCCGGTGCGGGGAAGTGGCGAGGCGGCATCGGCACGGTCCGCGAGATCCAGATGCTGGCCGACGGGGGCTTCTCGTTGGAGGGGGATGGGTCGGAGCATCCGCCCCCGGGACTCTTCGGCGGCGACGACGGCACTCCGGGCGATGTCGTCCTGAACGCCGGCTCGGAATCCGAGCAGCGGCTCCCATCCAAGTTCCCGTACCGCAAGGCCGCGGCAGGCGAGCGCCTGCTGCTGATTGCCCCATCCGGTGGTGGCTATGGTGAGCCGTCAGAGCGTGACCCAGCTGCCGTCGTGGACGATGTGGCCGACGGCTACATCAGCCCCGAGCGCGCTGCGGAAGCCTACGGCACCCCTTAGATCTCTGCCTTCGGGCCAGATTCTCGTAGTTGCGACTGTCACATGATGGCCAGTAGAGTCGCCCGCAATTCCAGCCAGCGCATGGACAAGGGGACGTGAATGGGTCGCAAACACTGGTGGCTAGTGCTCTTACTGGTTGCGGTAGCGGCGATAGCCGTAGCCGGATGTGGTGATGATGATGACGGCGGTGACAGCAGCAGCGACGCATCTGCAGCTGACGGTCCTGATCTTGCCGGTGCGCAGGAGCAGATCGACGCCTTCCGCGCGGTGCCGGAGTTCCAGGCGCCCGGTGATTCGGTTGACGCGTCCGCCGCCGCGGGCAAGAAGCTCGCGATCGTTCCGGCCTCCAGCAACGTGCCCTTCGTGGCCACGATTTTTGACGGCATGGAGCGCATCGGCACGGAAGCGGGCCTCGACGTGTCCGTCTTCAACAACAACGGCACTCCGGCGGAGTGGTCTCAGGGCGTCACCGACGCACTGAGTGACAACGCCGACTCGATCGACCTGCTGGCGGGTCTCGATCCGGCGGCGATCTCCGCGCAGGTGACCCGGGCGACCGGTGACGGCAAGAGCGTGGTTGCGACCCACCTCTACGACGTCAACCAGGACGTGGACCCCAACATCACGGCGGCCACCAACATTCCGTACGAGCAGGCCGGACGTCTGCTGGCGGACTGGGCCATCGTGAAGACCGAGGGGCAGGCCAACGTCCTGCTCACCGTCATCACTCAGGTGAACTCCACCGCTCCCATGGTGGAGGGCATCAACGACGAGTTTGCCACCCGTTGCGGCGACAGCTGCAGCATCACGGAGATCGATACGACGATCGCTGACCTCGGCAAGCTCCAGCAGCAGGTCCAGTCGGCGCTCACCGCCAATCCGGACATCAACTACGTCATCAACCTCTATGACAGCGCACAGGCCCCGCAGACCGTGGCGGCCATCAACGCGCTCGGTCGTGACGATCTGAAGATCGCAACCTTCAACGGCACGCCCGAGATCCTGGAGATGATCGAGCCAGGGTCCGTCATCGAGATGGACGTCGGTGAGAACCTCGAGTGGATCGCCTACGGCGCGATCGATCAGCACCTCCGCCTACTCACGGGCGGCGAGGCGACGACCACGCCGAATCTCCCCATCCGAGTGTTCGACGAGACGAACGTCTCTGAGGCCACCGCGGGCGCCAACGCCGGCTTCGGCGACGCCTATGGCGACGCCTACCGCGAGCTCTGGGGACTGAACTAATCAACCGGAGCGATGAGCGGGCGGCCGGCGTGCCGCCCGCTCTGTCGCTCGAGGGGGTCTCCAAGCGCTTTGGCGGCGTGCATGCGCTCGCCGATGTCGACTTCGAGGTCGCCGCCGGTGAGGTGCATGGTTTGCTGGGCGAAAACGGCTCAGGCAAGTCGACCCTCATCAAGATCCTCGCCGGCTTTCACGAGCCCGACGAGGGCTCACTTCAGATCAACGGGCGGCCGGTTTCGCTGCCCGTTCCGGTGAGCCGCTTCAGGGAATACGGCCTGAGCTTCGTGCATCAGGACCTTGCGCTCCTGCCCACCCTTACCGTGGTCGAGAATCTGAGAACCGGGCTGATCGCCGGTGGGAACGGCGTGCGCTTCATCTCCTGGCGCGCGGAAACTCGTCGCGCTCGAGAGATCTTCGCCCGCTATGGAGTCAGCATCGACCCCCGCGCGACGGTTGGCGACTTACGACCTGTTGATCGCGCGCTGCTGGCCATAGTGCGCGCGATCGAAGAGGTTCGCGCTGAGCACGACGGCCTGGGAATCTTGGTGCTCGATGAACCGACGGTCTTTTTGCCGAGAGCCGAGGTGGAGCATCTCTTCGAGCTGGTCCGTGAGATCGCCGCGAGCGGAAGCAGCGTGCTGCTGGTCTCGCACGACCTCGAGGAGATCCGCGAGGTCACCGATCGCGTGACGGTGCTGCGCGATGGCCGAGTGGTTGGGACCTCGACCACGGCCACGACGAGCGAGGCACAGCTGGTGGAGATGATCATTGGGCGGGAGCTTCTGGACTTCTCCGTCGACAAGGGGGACGCGAATGCCGGGGACGCGGCCCGAGTAGAGGGGCTCTCGGGGCCGGGTGTCGACGATGTCTCGTTGGCGGTCGGCGTCGGCGAGGTCGTCGGCCTCACCGGGCTTGCCGGCTCCGGCTTCGAGGCGGTGCCCTACCTGGTGTTCGGGGCCTGGCCCGCCGGGCGCGGCACCCTCACGATAGGCGATCAGACCCTGAACATCGCCGGAATGCTGCCTCGCCGTGCACTCCGGGAAGGCATCGTCCTGATCCCGGGCGACAGACAGCGCGACGGGGCGGTCTTACCGCTCTCGGTCGCCGACAACGTGACCTTGCCGCGGTTGCCTCAGTTCTGGAGTGGCCTACGCCTTCAGCGCGGCTCAATGCGCCGTGAGACCGACCGTCTGATGGACGAGTACGACGTGCGACCCGCCGGCGCCACGAACGAGTACGGCTCCCTTTCCGGCGGCAATCAGCAGAAGGCCCTCCTTGCGAAGTGGCTCAATGCCGAGCCGCGGCTACTGCTCTTTCACGAGCCGACTCAGGGTGTCGACGTCGGCGCCCGCCAGCAGATCTTCGGGACCATTCGCGACTCGGCGGCGAATGGGGCGAGCGTGCTCTGTGCCAGTAGCGACCACGAGCAGCTGGCGGCGATCTGTGACCGGGTCCTCGTCTTCGGCCGGGGCCGGATCGCGGGAGAGCTCACCGGCGCCGACGTAACCAAGGACCGCATCACCGAGCGCTGCTACCGTGCGGCAACCCCTGCGGAGGCCGCATGAGCGTGTTGGCCAGGATCGCCAGCCCGGACGTGCGCGATTGGGGCGAGCGTCTGGCCCTGCCGTTTGCATGGCTGGTCACCATCGTCGTGTTTGGCTTCCTGCGGCCCGACACGTTCCTGACCAGCGACAACTTCTTCATCAACATCCTGGGCACCCAGGCGGTGCAGGTCGCGCTCGCGCTGGCGCTCGTCATTCCGCTCGTCGCGGGCGAGTACGACATCTCTGTTGCCGCGAACCTGACCCTGGCCAGCATGATCGTGGCGCTGCTCAACGTCGATCACGGCGTGAATATCTTCCTTGCGATCCTCGTTGCCCTCGCGGCGGGCGCGGTCATCGGGATCATCAACGGCGGCCTCATCGTTGGCTTGGGGATCAACTCCTTCATCACGACTCTCGGCACCTCGAGCATCATCGCCGGAGTCGTTCTCTGGATCTCCGAATCCCGCACGGTCGGAGGCATCTCCTCAGGGCTCGTCGACAACGTGATCATCGGCAAGCTCTTCGGGATCCCGTATTCGTTCTGGTACGTGCTCGCGCTGTCGGTGGCGATGTTCTACGTGCTCGAGTACACGCCCCTTGGGCGTCGGCTGCTGTTTTGTGGACGCGGCCAGAGCGTGGCGCGTTTGTCGGGCCTCAGTGTTGGTCGGCTGCGCTGGGGGGCGATGGTCGCCTCAGGCGTGATCGCGGCGGCGGCCGGAGTGTTGTACGCGGGAACGACCGGCTCGGCCGATCCGGCCAGCGGCCTCAACTTTCTCTTGCCGGCCTTCTCGGCGGCTTTCCTCGGTGCGACGGCGCTCCAGCCGGGGCGCTTCAATCCATTCGGAACCATCGTCGCCGTCTACTTCCTGGCAACGGGGATCACGGGCTTGCAGCAACTCGGCGTGGATACCTACGTGCAGCAGCTCTTCTACGGCGGCGCGCTCGTGCTGGCGGTTGCTCTGTCTCAGCTCGCCCGGAAGCGCCAGGCGCTGGACTTCAACCCGACCGACTAGCGCTCGTAGAAGCCCGAGTAGCTCGCGTCCTGGAGGATCTTGCCTTCCATCGCGCTGCGCAGCTCATCCGCCGTGGCACCCGCGGGTAGGTCGATGGGCCCGCTCAAACTGAAGAGCGTGAAGTCGTACTGATGCGGGCCGCTTCCCTCGGGCGGGCAGGGGCCGCCGTAGCCTGAGTTGCCGAAGTCGTTGATGCCCGATCGAATATCGCCGCTTTCGACGACGGCCTCGGGAAACTCACGAGTGGTGACGGGAAGTCCGTAGACGACCCAATGCACGAAGTCGCCTCCGTCGGGATCGTCGATGATCAGCGCGAGCTCGCGCCCCTGCCCGACGGCCGTCCAAAACAGCCGCGGCGACACGTCGGCGCCATCACAGGTGAACTTGCGTGGGATCTGCCCTCCGGACTCGAAGGCATCACTGCTGATCTGAAGAGGCTGGGTGGCCTCCTCCACGGCCGTGGAGCTGCCGGCGTTGGAATCGGACCCACAGGCCACCGCCAGCAACAGCAGGACGGAGGCAAGCAGGGCAAGAACAGGGCGGTCGTGCAACATGCGGCCACTGTAGGGCAGGGATCCACCCGGGCGAATTTCACACCTCTCTGAACCTCTGCACGCGGACTGATAGCGGCCCAGAAGAAGCCCGAGATCCGGTATCGGCAGCCGCCCTCCGCTTCCCCAACGCTCTGCCCACGCTCGGACTGGAGGGGGGCTGGGCGGACAGATTCAACAGGTGCCTGGTCAGGCGGTCTTTCAGACCGGTACCGGCGGCTAGCCTCGGGGGGCACGTTCGGCAGCCTTAAGGCCGACGTAAGCTCCGACAGCTACCGTTGCCGCCGCACCATGCTCGTCCTGATCTTCATTGCATTCATCGCGGGTATCGCGACGGCACTCGCGCCGTGCGTCTTGCCCGCGCTGCCGATTGTGATTGCCGGGGCCTCGACCGGCGGCCCTAAGCGCCCAATCGGCATCGGCGTTGGACTGGTCCTCTCGTTCACGGTCTTCACGCTGGGTCTCAGCACCGCCCTGCGCAGCCTTGGACTCGGTCCTGATGCCTTGAGGAATATCGCGATCGGCGGCCTGTTGCTCTTCGGCTTGGTGCTGCTGATTCCGATGCTCGACCGGTGGTTCAGTGGCCTGCTCAATCCCATCAGTGGTCTGGCGGACAGCCTGCCCAAGGGCGGCGATGGCTTTACCGGCGGCGTGCTGCTTGGCGGCGCGCTTGGCTTGGCCTGGACCCCGTGCGCGGGGCCGATCTTGGCGGGGCTGACCGCGACGATCGCGGCGCTCGGCGCCGGCTTCGAAGTCGCGGTGGTTCTGTTCTTCTATGCCTTGGGCGCCGCGATCCCGCTGGTGCTCATCGCGTACGGCGGTCGTGCGCTCGTCGATCGACTCTCGTTGAGCTCTGGCCCCATCCGTCGGGCCATGGGCGTGATGATGGTGCTGGCCGCCGCGGTGATCCTCGCCGGCTTCGACACACGCCTGACGGCATCAGCGCTCGAAAACGTCCCGGGCTACGAGGCGACGATCCAAGCGCTCGAGCGCAGCGACACGGCCCGTGACCGGCTGGCCGAGTTGCAGGAGCTGCCAACGGGGCCGGCTCCTCTCACCGAGGCCGCGCGTGGCGCCGACGCGTCGGTGGCCGACGAGCTCGGCCTACCCAACGCTGGGCCCGCGCCTGAGCTTGAAGGTATCTCCGCCTGGTTCAACAGCGAGCCCCTTCAGCTTGCGGAGCTGCGCGGCAAGGTCGTGCTGGTCGATTTCTGGACCTACAGCTGCGTCAATTGTGTCCGCACGCTGCCGCATCTGCGCGCATGGGACAAGGAGTACCGCGACGACGGTCTGGTGATCGTCGGAGTCCATACCCCGGAGTTCGCCTTCGAGGCTGAACCGGACAATGTCGAGGGCGCGATCGACAACCTCAACGTGACCTGGCCGGTCGCTCTCGATCCGGAATTCGCCACCTGGCGCGCGTACCGCAACCAGTTCTGGCCCGCCAAGTACCTCATCGACAAGAACGGCGACGTCCGCGACCTGCACGTCGGCGAAGGTGGGTACGAGGAGACCGAGACGCTGATCCGTCGCCTGCTCGAGGTGAATGGGGAGGCTCCCACCCAGAGCTCCGCCATTCCCGAGGAGCGCGCACGGGTGGGACATGGCGACGGCCAGACTCCCGAGGCTTACCTGGGCTATGAGCGCATCGCGCGCTTTGCGAGCCCCACACCGATCGTTCGCGACCAGGTGTCGGTCTACGCGGCGCCGTTTGGCTTACGCGAGCACGAGCTGGCCTATAGCGGCGAGGCGATCGTCACGGGCGAGCACATCGAGGCCGGCCCGGGTGGAGCGACGATCCACCTCAACTTCCTCTCCAACGATCTCTTTTTGGTGATGGAGAGCACCTCAGGACCGAAGCGGGTCAAGGTGCGCATCGATGGCGATCCGGTGTCCGGTGCGATCGCGGGCGATGACGTCATCGACGGTGAACTGACCGTCGAAGCAAGTCGCCTCTATTCGCTGGCCAGGATTCCCGGCCAGCGCGAGCGCCACCGCCTCGAGGTTCAGCTGCCGGCGGGGACGCGGGCGTTCGCCTTCACCTTCGGCTGAGTCGCCCGGCCCCGCTCCGCCCTCAGCTACCGACGAGAGTGGAGGCAGCATGCAGCGCCCCTGTTCAGTACTTGAGCTTGAGGACGTCCTGGCCAGCGGTCACGTCCACGGGCTCTCCGTTGAGCGTGTATTCGCCGAAGGGCAGGAATCCATCGAACCTCTTGGAGTCCTCCAGCGTTGTTTGCGCGAGCTCGACGGTCCGTCTGTGATCAGGGCCGAACGGCATTTGCGCTCGCTCGAGAGTGGGTTTGCCCTTGAAGAGGCCGCCAAGGAAGCCGCCGGGGCTAATCGCGACTCGGCGGTAATTATCTCTGAGTAGGTTGAGCTCGGCCTCCGCTTGCTGCGAGCCGGCATCGACCCCCCGCCGGAGCAGGCTCTCGTAGTGCTCGGTGACGCCGACCGTTCTCATCTCGGCCTGGGCCGCGAGCGCGTGGTAGTCGGGCTTGGCGAGCTCCCAACCGAGTGCCTCAATGTCTCGGTACTTGCGGGCCACACCGGTCCAGGCCCCCTTCTTCGAGAGCTTGAGCATCTCGTCCTGGAGCCGATTGACCTCCTTGGACGGGTCCTCGCCCGAGGCGCGCATGAGCTTCCGCTCTGATGCCGGTCCGACGGGCGTAAGCAGGGGCCCTTGGAGGGCCTCGTGCGTCGCAGCGTTTCCGACCGTGCGCTGAAGCTGCATGACGCGCTCCATCGCAGGTGAAAGTACCTCACCCGATGGGTTGTCACTGGCCGACGAACTCGTTCGCCGAGAGGGTCTGGCGGGGCGCAGCCGCCCGCTCACGAGATACCGAAGAGGGTCGCGTCAGCCACACGGCGACTCTATTGGATGACTCCTGCCCGCCGGGGTGCGCGCCTTCGCGTTCACGTTCGTCTGAAATGCCCGGCGCGCGGCGGCCGCGGCCGCGAGCGGTAGGCTCCGGCGCAACCCCGAGCGGAGCGAGTGAATGGACAGAAACGGTTACTCGATCGACGGTCGGAGCTTCACGCTCGAGGCCCCCATCGAGCAGGCGCTCCCGATCGGGAGCTACGTTCAGCTGAACGTCGACGATGGGCGAAGCTATCTTGGCCAGTTGCTCGAGGTCACCGTCGAGCGCGGCGATGCTCGGAACCCCTCTGCGCGTCGGATTCGCGGGCGGGGCGTGCTGCTCAGCCGGCTAGGGAACGAGGCACCGAGACGCGCGAAAAGCGCGGACGCCTTTGCGGCCTCAGCAATCGTCGAGGCCGACCCGCAGGTGGTTTCGGACCATCTCGCAAGCTGGACGAAGGACGCGTCCGGCATTCAGTTGGGTGAGCTGAGCACCGTCCAAGGCGTGCCGGCTGCGCTCTCGGCGAGCGGTTTCGGGCGCCACACCTTCCTGTGCGGCCAGTCGGGATCGGGTAAGACCTACACCCTCGGCCGCATCCTTGAGCAGCTCTTGCTTGAGACCGACATCCAGATCGCGGTGTTCGATCCGAATTCGGACTACGTCGGCA
>CAMYIK010000083.1 GCA_947258365.1 uncultured Thermoleophilia bacterium
GGGCGTCCGTCCGTTGCCCCTGGCGGACGTGACCCCAATACTTGAATTGCCAGCACGAGAGGGACCTGAGGAGAAAAGTGTCGATGCCAGAAGAGCCACTCCCGTCGTGGCGCACCGGGCAGACGAAGGACGCAATCCTCTCGTTCTTTGCGCTGGTCGATCAGATTCCCGTACCGGAGCGTGTGGCGGTGTTCGACAACGACGGAACACTGCGGTGCGAGAAGCCGCGCTATACGCAACTCGAGTTCATGCTGCGTGAGCTGCGCGAGGCGGTGCGCGTGGACCCCGAGCTCGCACAGCGCCCCGAATATCGCGCTCTCATTGAGGAGGACGCGAGCAGAGTTCAGGAGATGGGGCTGGAGCGAGTGCTGACCGCCCTCGTCGATCTGTCGGCCGGAATCACTCCGGAGGAGTTCGATGCCAGAGTCCGTGCCTTCTTCGACGACGAGCGTCATCCGGATCGCGATGTGCCGTACCGGAACCAGCGGTATCAGCCCATGCTGGAGCTGGTCGACGCGCTGCGCGCCCACCAGTTCGACGTCTACGTCGTGAGTGCAGGCGGGGCGGAATTCGTTCGCACGATCAGCCAGGAGTTTTACGCCGTCCCCCCCGAGGGCGTGGTGGGCTCTCAGATCGCCTACGATTTCGTGCGGGACGACAGCGGCGTGCCGCGGCTCGTGCGGACCGCGAAGCTCGTGGGCGGCCCAAACGAGGGCGAGGCCAAGGTTCCGAACATCCAGCGATTGCTCGGGCGCCGTCCGGTCGTCGCGGGAGGGAACTCGGCAGGCGACGCCGAGATGCTGGAGTACGCGATGGCCTACCCCGGCCCATCCCTGGCGTTGCTCGTCGATCACGATGATACCGATCGGGAGTACGCCTACGAAAGCGTCGCCGGGACGTTCGCGGCGGACGAGTCGATCACTCAGACCGCGCGACGGCTCGGCTGGACCGTCGCGAGCATTCAGAACGATTGGTCGTCGGTCTTCGTCTCGTGATGGGAGCGCAGCCCGTCGACGCGGTCGCGTCGTTCTACGACCGGTACCCGTACCCACCTGAACGGGAGGATCTCCACGGCTATGCGGAGGCGTCGGACGATTCCGCTCGACGCCGCGCGGAGCACACGGATCTCGTTCTCTTCGTGAACAAGGAACAAAAGGCTGCATTCGAGCAGATCGCCAGCTTGCTGCAGGCTCGCGAGATCGTCGGAGCCGACGCCGGGTTCCTCGAGCGCCCCTGGCATCACGACCTCATCGTCCTCGACACGAGCGACACAGCGAATCATCGCGCGTGATAACGGATCTTCCGGCCGCCTCGCGAGTGGCTGGAGTCCGTGCCCTCATTGGCAGGCTCCTGATCGCGGTGACGGGCTTTCCTGACGGGCGCCGCGCCGGTAGCGTACTGCCAGTAGGCGCAGGGGTGGTGAAAGAAGGCGGGTTTCCACGTCACGACTGCGCCGCGGTCGACTCGAACGGGAGGGTTGTGAGATGAGCTCGCCGAGCACAGGTAGTGAAATGACGATAGGCCCAATGGGCCTCAACATCGCGCGTCAGTGGACGACCGTGCTGTTTGTCGCCATCATCACCGTGGCCCTTGGCGTCATCATCTTGGTCTGGCCGGACAAGACGCTCGGCCTGCTCTCGGTGCTCGTAGGCATCCAGCTCCTCTTGTTCGGTCTTTATCGCCTGCTGAGGGCCTTCGCCGACGACGCCATCTCACCCGGGTTCTCGGCGCTGGTCGGCATTCTGGGCATGGTCGTCGGGGTTGTCGTGCTGCGAAATCCGTTCGAGACGGTCGTGGTGCTCGCCACCCTGCTCGGCGTGCTCTGGATCGTCATTGGAGCAATTGACGTTCTGTCCGCAATCGCCGACAGCTCGCTCTCTGACAGGCTGCTCGTCGGCCTCGTCGGATTCGTCACGGCCGTTGCGGGCATCGTCGTGGTTTCGTGGCCCGGGCCTTCGGTCACCGTGGTCGCGGTGGTCGCCGGCATCTACCTCGTGGTCATTGGTCTACTGCTTGCGATTCAGGCCGTTTCGCTGCGATTGATCGCGAAGTCAGACTGAATCCACATGCGGCTCACCCCGACCCGCGCAGCAAGCGTTACCTCATTTCATCCGCTCGCCGGCGAAGGTCATCTGCCCGATGAGGTCCCCGTCGAGGAACAGTGACTCTCCGAGACCGTCATTGACCGTCCGGGCTCCCGCGGCGGTGAGGCTCATCGGAACGTCGCGCGCGATGAAGCCATCGGTCCCCACCGAGGACGCCTGGTCCATGGCCAGGCTGAAGGGCGCGATCGCGTCGCTGCCTGAGGAGCGCGGGAACGCGATCAGCTCTCCGCTCGCAAGGTCGACGCGGTAGCGGCGGAGCTCCACGCGCTGTTGGCCTTTCGCGAAGGCCATGCCGCCAAGGTGACCGATGAAACCCGACAACTCGTCGCAGCTGACCCGGCTGGCGCTCCGCACCGGGAACTCGATTGCACCCTCGGCCGTAGCAGCCGGACTGATCGGCGCCAGACGCACGCCTGCGTTATCGAGACGCGTCTGGGCGGCAGCGTCCACGGCAAGAAGCGTCCGAGCGGTGTCAGGCGCGATCGCGCAACCGAGCTCGGCGCCGTCGGAGCCGACCACCGGGAGCTCCTCGGGGTTGTCGATCTCTTCCTCAGGTGGAGTGGGCTCCGGCTCCTCCGGCGGGTCGGGCTCTGCCGGAGGCTCGTCGGGCTGCTCGGGCGCGGCGGAAGGCTCCTCGGGCTGCTCCGGCGGAGGCTCCGGCGCGGCCTCGGTAGCCGCCGGCGACTGTTCGGCGGTCATCGCCACACGGGGCGGCTCGTCGCGAGCACCGAGCACGCCGAACGCGAAGATCAGTCCAACGGCCAACGTGGTGACACCCCAGACCACGCCCTCGACCAACCCCCGGTACTCGTCCTCCATTACCAACCCCCAGCGTTGTCGGACCGGCGGCATTGCGCAGCGGACGGCTCCGCCCGCACGACGCCGCCGCGCGCCTGCAGACGACACGATACGCGCCCGAAGCATGCACGGATCAGCTCAGCTCGTCGAGGAGAACGACCTGATCCCTTCGTCGCCGATGCCCTGCACGACCTCAGCGCATCGCTTGCGCGCCTGGATCTCGACCCCGCGGACCGAGCGCACGTCGATGCCTTGGCCGGCCATTTGGCGTTTGTGTCCCAATAAACTGCAGGCCGCGATGGCGGCAGACTCGTAGGAACCAAGGAGAACGGCATGAACAGCGGAGCAGCGTGGAGCGGCTGGATCCTTTTCGCCGCGGTGATGATGGGTCTGATGGGCGCCTATAACGCGCTTCAGGGCCTGGCGGCGATCTTCTCCGACGACTACTACGTGGGCACCGAGGACGAGCTGCTCATCTTCGACTTCACGACCTGGGGCGTGATCACGCTGGCATGGGGAGTCGTGTTGCTACTGGCCGCGTTCGCGCTCTTCACGGGGAAGGGATGGGGGCGCTGGCTCGCCCTGGCGATCGTCGCAACGAACGCCGTGGCCCAAAGCGCGTTCTTGGCCGCGTTCCCGCTCTGGAGCATTCTCGTAATCGGGATCTCGATTTTGGTGATCTTCGCCCTGACGGCCCGCTGGGACGAGGCGCAGGCGGATCTCGAAGGGCCCGCATAGAAGCCTGGAAGGCGGGCGGACGTAACGAGCGAAAGCAACGTCGGACCGAGCGAACTCCCCATCGGCGGGCGACTACGCACACCACGCCGGAGGGGCGCGCTCACCCCTGATCAGATCAGTCACCTCAAGAGCTGGCGTCACTTCGTGATGAGGGCATCCTCACGAAGGAGGAGTTCGCGACCCAGAAGGCGGGATTGCTCGGCGACTGACGGTAGGCACGAAGCGTTGCCCCGCTCGGCCGAGTGGGCCGCGCCAGTCTCCGGTCAGACGTGCCGAGGCAGAAGATCATCACGCTCGGGCGACGCGCGCGGCGAGGTGTTGAGCTTCACCGTCCCACGCTACGGAATCAGGCGCGGTCGAGCACAAACACGAGCGCGCTCAGAATCCCGACGACGACCACCCCGACCGCGAGCAAACGCGGTAAGAGAGCCGGCGGCAGAGGTTCCCCCTTGCGTATTGCGCGATCGCTGAGCAGCCATCGCCGATATGCGCCGCCCGCGATGAGGACGCTGAGGCCGAGCAATGTCGCCGCCAAGGCGCTGGCGCCGCGCGCATCGGATATGAACCCGATGACGGCAACGCCGCCCGCTGCGAAGGCGAGGGCCGTACGGATCCACGCCAGAAACGTCCGCTCGTTCGCCAGGGTGAAGCGATAGTCCGGCTCCTCGGCTCCGCTCGGACTCATAGATAGTCGTTCCTGATGAGCCAGCGGTTCGCGTACCAGCCGGCCACTGGGGGAAAATCGCTCGTGACCATACGGTGAGTCAGGGCGGCGCCGAACGCCGCGCCCTCGGGGACGCCGACGGCCATGACGATCCGGATCCACCCGGAGAGGTCGGACTCCTCACCCTCTGAGCTCTTGAGGCCGATCTGGATCACAATCCACCCCGCGATGGCAAGTCCGGCGATCCAGCCGATGAGGAACACGAAGCTGTTGGTGCGGCCCGAGCGCGACACCAGCGCGAGGATCCCGCGATGATCGGCATCGGGCTGATCGCCACGCCCACCGCCGCGCCGATGATCCCTCCGATTGCCTCGCTCACTGGCCCAACGCCCCGCGGCGAAGGAGGCTCATACCGCGCCTCCTTCGCGCCGTACGCAACGGAATCCAAGGTGGCTCATCGCCGTGTCGATCATCTGCGGCTGCCGTGCGGCGGGCCGATAGCGGTAGCAGTACTGCGGCGTGCACAAGTGTGATCCGCCTTTGACGACCTTGCGCGGGATCGCGATCTCCGGCTGATGGCGATCAAAGCTCCCGTCCCGCGTGCCTCCGCGCGGATTGGACGGCGCACAGCAGGACGGCTCACCGCTTCCGCGGGCGGCGGTGTACCAATCCTCCGTCCACTCCCACACGTTTCCCGCCATGTCGTGCAGGCCGTAGCCATTGGGCGGGTAGGTGCCGACGGGCGATGTGCGCGTCCAGCCATCGACCTCGGTGTTTTGAAACGGGAACCCGCCCTGCCAGGTGTTCGCCACGGGCTCGGTTTCCTGGGGATCCTCATCGCCCCAGGTGAACACTGCGCCATCAAGGCCCCCGCGCGCCGCGAACTCCCACTCCGCCTCGGTAGGGAGCGAGAGGCCGGTCCACTCGCAGTACGCGCGGGCATCGCCGTAGCTGACGTGCACCACGGGATGGTCGTCGAGGCTCTCGAGTGAGCTCTCTGGGCCGGTGGGGTGGCGCCAATCCGCACCGGGGGTCCAGGCCCACCACTGCGTGAAGTCGTCGAGGCGCACGGGACCGGGGGGCATGCTAAAGACGAGGGCACCAGGCACCAGATTCTCCGGCGGGGCCCCGGGATACATCTCCGGATCGGGTGCGTTCTCCGCCTCGGTGACGTAGCTCGTCGCCGCGACGAACTCCGCGAATCGCGCGTTGGTCACGGGGTCGCGATCGATCCGGAAGTCGTCGACGGCGACGCGGCGGATCGGCCCCTCATCGGGGTAGAACCGGTCAGAGCCCATCGCGAACTCGCCGCCGTCGATCCAGATGGTCTCTCCCGTGGTCACGGCCGGGAGCTTCGAAGGCATCAGCCGCCGTTGTCAAGCGCGAACTCCATGCCGGTGGCGCACACCGGCCTTGAGAGGATGGGTCGGATGGATCTGCGCGCTGCGGTTCCGATCGCTCGTGGCGGTCGTCGTCGGGGCGGGAATGCTCGCGCTCGACCTGCCCCTGGTGATGGCCGTCGTCCTGGTCACGTTCATCACCGGCTACATCCCGTCCATCGGCGCGTTCCCGTCCGGCGCGTTCGCCTTCCTAATCGCGCTCGGCGCCAGCGGCATGGAGGACGCGCTGATCATCCTCACCGTCATCCTCTTCGCCCAGAACGTCATCCAGACCGTCGTTGGCAACAAGTTTGTCAGCGACAAGCTGAGCATGCATCCGATCGTCAGCTTCGCGTCCACGATCGTCGGAGCAACCGTGGCCGGGGCGCTGGGAGCCGCCCTCGGTCCGCCACTGCTCGCCGCTTTCTTCCGGATCACGAGCCGGATTCGCTCCTACTACGGGATCAGCGCGCCTTAGACGTCTCGCCGATCGGCCGGCAACCACCTCTTTAGCGAGCGATGGACGGCCTCCGCACCGACTGGCGTCTGATCGGGCGGAACGAGACGTGCAGATCTCGTCTCGTCACGGGCACGGGCGATTCCCCGCAGATGAGACGGTGGGCTCAGATCCCGTCGGGTCTGGTTCCTTTCCCCGACCGTAGTAGGACTGATGGAAGAGTCCCGCCCTATGCCGATCGGCAGCGGCAGCCAGAACGAGACCAAGCGGAAAAGCAGAGCCACGCTGACCGTGTCGCCGGCCGACAGCCCTGCGAGCGCCAAGGTGCTGTTGAGCCCGACCTCCACGAAGCCCAGGCCGCCGGGCGTTATCGGGATGAGAGCAAGGAACGCCGCGGCGGCGAATGCCAGCAGGACAAGCGACGGGCGCGCCTGGGCACCGAACGCGGCGATTGCGGTGATCAGCGTGAGGTAGTCAAAGAGCGCCCGGGCGAAAGTGCTCCCACTAAGTGCATCAGATGAACGAGGTGCCCTCGCAGCTTCGGTGCGAGGGCTCGAGTGTTTGGCGACCGCTCTGAGCCTGAGTTGTCAGCCCCTGCATGAGCTCAGGCGGAGCCGGCACTGGCTACCGTCGGGCTAGTCCTCCAGGCCGACTTTCGTGAGAGCCAGGGACGCGAGCACGCCGGCGACGGCGATGAGCGCGCCGATCAGAAATGCGCGCTGGAAGCCTTCGACGAGGGCGTCGACGGAAGCGGTGCCCGCCACGAGCGCGTCCTCGGTGATGCCCGCGGCAATGGTGGCGAGGACCGCGACCCCGACTGCTCCACCGACCTCTTGCGAGGTGTTCACCAGCCCCGATGCCAAGCCGCTGTCGCGCTCGTTGAAGCCGGCGAAGGCCGCGACCTGGATGGCCGGGAAAGACATGCCGATACCCAGACCGGAAAGGAGGAAGTACGGCAGTAGTCCGCTGGCATAGCTGGTGCCAGCGTCGGCCTGGGCAAGGCCGAGCAGTGCCACGGCAAGCATCGAAAAGCCGACGACCGCAAGTGGCCGCGAGCCGATCTTGTCCACGAAAACCGCTCCGGCCAGGGCTGCCGCCACCAGAGCCGGTAGCGTGACGCTGAGCCACGCGAGGCCCGCCTCAAGCGCGTCGTAGTCCAAGACCTGCTGCATGAACAGCGTGCCGACGAAGACCATCGCGAAGAACGCGGCCAGCAGCAGGAACGCCAGGATGTTCGCCACGCCGACCGTCCGATCGCGGAGTCGGTGGAGCGGAACCAGTGGTTGCTTAACGCGGCTCTCGATGATCAAGAACGCGACAAGCAGCGCACCAGCGGCGGCAAGTGTTCCGAGTGTTCGAGCGTCAGCCCAACCCCAGCTCTCGCTCTTGTTCAGCCCCAAGACCAGGAGGATCAGGGCCGCGGTAACCGTCACCGCGCCGAGCGCGTCGAAGCTCGCTTGTTTCTCGCCGTAGCTCTCCGTGAGCAGCGCGATCGCCCCGGCGGTCAACACGATGCCGACGGGAACGTTGATGAAGAAGATCCACTGCCACCCGGGGCCATCGGTGAGAAGGCCACTGAAGATCACCCCGGCCGTCGCTCCCGATGCCGAGATCGCGCCCCAGATACCGAGAGCCTTGTTCCGCTCGGGCCCTTCCTTGAAGGTGGCGGTGAGGATTGCCAGAGCAGCGGAGGCCGTGAGCGCCGCGCCAAAGCCTTGGACGGCTCGGGCCACGACCAAGACTCCCAGCGATTCGGAGAATCCTGCGACGAGAGATGCCCCGGTGAAGATCACCATTCCGGTGACGAAGACCTTGCGCCGCCCCAGGAGGTCGGCTGCCCGACCGCCGAGCAGGAGGAACCCGCCCAAAAGCAGGCCATAGGCGATCACGGCCCACTGAAGGTCGCTTTGGCTGACATCCAGATCTACCTGGATCGACGGCAGCGCGACGTTCACGATGGCGACATCGAGGACGACCATGAACTGCGCCGCGCAGATCAGGCCGAGTATGAGCCCAGGCCGAGTGGCGTGTGATGACGCCGCCGCACTCATCGGCGTCCCTCTCGCTGCGTCGTTTCGATCAGCGAGTCAGGCCTCGCGCACCGCTTGTGGACCGGGTTTCAAGAAACCCCTGTAATAGTCGACCAATGGGTGGCCAACTCCGGCACACAGGATCGGTTCCCCCATCAGGGGCAGCCACTTCCGCCCAATAGCGATTCGAGCAGGTATTGCCCGACCCGTGCAGAATGACTGCCGCGCCGGAAGGCCGCGGCGGAGGGGTCCTAGAAAAGACTCCCGATGAGGCCTAGCAGCCAGGCCAGAATGTAGATCTGGAGGGCGGCGCCGATGACCAGCACGATGCCAACGACGATCACGAACGCCAGAGCGGCGGGGAACTTGAGAAGAAATGGTGCGTTCTGCATCGCCTCGCAACGTACATTCTGCCTCGGGCGCCTGGAAGGGCCAGATGTCCCGGTACTCCGCTAGAGAGTCCGTGCTGAGCGTATGAAAAGCCGTCGGCTGAGCCCCCTCTGGGCACCTCTCGCCCCCTTTCTGATCTTTGCCGTGGTGGCGATCGTCGTAGTCGCGACGGCTATCGCGGTGACGCGTGACTCCGACTCTCCGGAGGCGCCCGCAAGCCTCGACGCCGCGGAGGAGCCGGACGCAGAGGCACTGCCGGGAGGCACGGTCTCTGTCTCACACGCCGGCTCCCCCGCGAGCCTGAACCGCGCGGTGGCCATCGGCGACACTCGGCTCGTGCGACGCCTTATGGCACCGGTAACCGGGGAGAACCTGCTCAGCATGCGCCCCGACTACACCTACGCGCCGCAGCTGGCCGAAGCGGTCCCCAGCGAAAGCGGTGGCGGTGTGACCCGAGACCCGTTCACCGTTCGGTTCACCATTCGCGAGAACGCCGCCTGGTCGGATGGGACGCCGGTCAGCGGAGATGACGTTCGCTTCACCTGGCAGGCCATGATCAACCGTGAGAACCGTGTCGCGTCCCGCGTCGGTTGGTCCGCCGTCGCCGACGTGCGCACACCGTCGGCCCGACAGGCCGAGATCGAGTTCCGACAGCCCTACGCCGCATGGCGTGAGCTGTTCTCCTCATCCGGAGAGGGTCGCGGAGTGCTCTTGCCCGCGCACGCTCTCGAGGACAAAAACCTCAACGCCGTATGGAACGAGGATCCGCCGCTCGGCACCGGCCCGTACATCGTCGAGACCTACAAGCCCGGCACGTCCCTGGTCCTAAGCCGCAACCCAAACTACTGGAACACCGATGACCCCGGTCCGTACGTGCGGCGCATCGTGCACCGGTTTCGGCCCGACGGCGACGCGGTGACCCGAGACTTTCTCTCGCAGCGCGCGAGCCTGGTCAACCTGCGTGACTTCTCGCGTGCCGACGCGCTCGCGGCAGGCCGAAACTCGACGGTTGTCTCGACTCCGGGCACAACGCTGGAGCACCTCCACTTCAATACCCAGGATTCCGTCATGGGCGATGGCAACGTCCGCCGCGCGCTCGCACTCGCGATCGACCGCGACGCGCTGCTTCAAGAAGTGCCGGGTACCCCGGCCTCGCTGCAGTCGTTCGTCCCGCGTCAGCAGACGGAGTTCTTCGTGCCCGCGTGGGATGGGTATGACCCCGACCCAAGCCGCGTCGAGGAGCTGATGACCGCGTCGCGATACACCAAGAATGCCGCCGGTTTCTACGAAGACGCCGATGAGGAGCTCGTTATTCAGATCGTCGCCGCACCGGGGAATCCGGCACGCGAGATCTACCTCGAGATGATCGAGGAGCAGCTCACGACGGCCGGAATTCGCGTGGAGATCCGCTTCGTGGAGCGTCTGCGACGTGAGCTGCTGAGAGGCAACTTCCAGGTGGCAGCCTTGGCCTATGAGGCAGCACCGGAACCGAAGCTGGAAGCACAGTTCGGTAGCCGGTCCATCCCGCTCGACGCCGACGGCTTTCGGGGAGCGAACATCTCGCGGTTCTCAGATCCCGAACTCGACGCGCTGCTCGACATCACTGCTGAGGAACTCGGCGAACAGGAGCGCGCCGCCGCCGTCAGGAGCGTCCAGCAGATGCTCGCTGACATCCTCGTGGTGCTACCGCTCTATCAGTGGCCAGAGGTCATCGGCACGCGAGACACCCTCAACGGCGTCACCGTGAATCCCTCGCCCGTGACGAGCTTCGCCTCAGCCGTACGCTGGAACTTCACCGACGAGCCCGTCGGTGAGGTGCCTTAGATCCGCAGGGACAGGGCGATCGTGGTGCAAAAGAAGAGCACCGCGATAACAACCGTGATGCGGTCGAGATTCTTCTCGACGATCGCGCTTGATCCGCCGTAGGAGCTCGATCCTCCACCGACACCAAAGGCGCCGGAAAGACCCGCGTCACGACCACTGTGGAGAAGCACCGCGAAGATCAGCGTCACGCTGAAAATCGAGTGGAGGACTATGAGTGCTGCATCAGTCA
>CAMYIK010000084.1 GCA_947258365.1 uncultured Thermoleophilia bacterium
GATCAAGATCGAGCCGGCTCCGAACCCGAAGCCGAAGCCGGGTCCTAAGACCTCGATCAGTCAACCGCGCGCGGTTGTGACGAAGGGCAAGGCTGTCATTACGACCCAGGCCAAGGTCGCCGGCACCTTCACCGTCGTGGCCCGCTATCTGAAGCCCGGCAAGAAGGCTCGCGTCCTGGCACGGTGCTCGGCTACTCGGAAGGCCGGTCGCAGCCATCGTTGTTCGCTGCTGTACTCCAAGAAGCTCAACCGCAAGTACATCCAGCTGGTCGTCACCTTTACCGCCAAGAACGGTAAGAAGGTCGTCCGGCGAGTTGGTCCGACAAAGCTCGGCAAGCCACGGTTCATCGTCGCCAAGCGCGGTGCTCTCAAGAATCGTCGCGTCACGCTGCGCGCCAGGACGTTCCGCACCGGCCGCGTCACGTTGGTGATGCGATATGGCAAGAAGACCGTCCGCCGCTGCGTCGTCAACCGAGTCGCTGGCCAGACGGCCATATGTCAGGTCACGCTAAGGCGTGGTCAAAAAGCCAAGAGCATCCGGGCGACGATTGCGCTGCGGGCCGAAGACGGTCTGCGCGCGATCCGGCGCGCTCGACCGTAGTTCTCCCCGAGAACCTTCGCGCCCAGATGGCGGAGGCTCCAGAAATTGCCGATCGATGCGCCGTCGCGGAACCCATGATGTTCTGCCGATACCGCCAAACCGGTGACCCGGAAACGCACAGTGCGAATGCGCTTGTGTGAGCTGAAAGCAAGAAGTTCCCCTCTGCACTACGTCCGACCAGCGGCCGCTCGACCTTCGGGGAGTGAGTGGGCGTACCCCTCCACATAGGTTGCTCTTCATGCCGATCAAAAAGCGCACCGCACTAAGTCTGCTCGCCACCGCCGGAACCGTTGCCGCAATCGCGGCCCTCGTTCCGCTTGCCGCCCAGGGCGGTCCGGGCATCGACCCGAACAAACTTCCGGACCTCCGGTCCGATGCTCCCGAGGCACCTCAGGATCCTGAGGTCAACAATGGTCGCCTGCTGCTCAGGTTCAACGGTTTCGTCACAAACGTGGGTAACGCGCCGCTACACCTCCAGGGCAACCCGCAGTTGCCTCCGAGTGATCCGAACGGTCCGAAGCAGTGGGCCTTCCTGCCCGGCGACTACGCGGACACACCGCAGGCCAGCTGGGAAGTCGCACGGTCTCCGCAGGTCCTGTACGAGACCAACGACAACCATAACCACTTCCACTACATGCGCATCTCGCGCTACTCGCTGTGGAACGCGGCGAAGACCGCCGAGGTCGCTCCGGGCCAGAAGGTGGGCTTCTGTCTCTACGACTCCGAACCCGCACCGGGCGTAGCGCCCAAAGCTCCGATCGGCGACAACGGCGACGGCTACAGCGGCGGCGGCGACTTCTGCCGTCAGTTCCAGCCCGGTGCCACCACGGTGCAGATGGGCATCTCACCGAATCACCGGGACGTCTACGACTTCACCCTGGCTCTGCAGTGGGTCGACATCTCCGACACCGCGCCGGGCCAGTACTACCTCGCGGCCCAGGCCGACCCGGACGACGCCGTACTTGAGAGCAACGAGTCGAACAACGGAATCGCCTTCGCGGCGAGCTCGACGGTCGTGCCGGGATATGTCGCCAACCCCATCTCCCTTGGTACACCGTTCGAGCAGTCGATTGGCATCCAGCTCACGGCTCAGGCCTTCGCTCACCCGAATCTCGGTCCGCTCAGTCCGCCGCTGTTCCGGGTCACGAGCCCGCCCGCCAACGGACAGATCAACGTGACCGTCGGCCAGCAGTTCTCGAACCCGATCGTTACCTACGTTCCGAGCCCCGGCTTCGTAGGCGTTGACACCTTCGAGTACGAGGTTCGCGACCCCACCAGCGCTTACCCGATCGCTGCCCCTCGGGCGAGCGTCGCGGTGAACGTCGCCGGCAATCCGTCGATCGCGGTCGCGATCTCGGGTGCTCCGTCGCAGCTCGTGGCGGGAACGAGCGCCCAGCTCAAAGCGACCGTCGTGAACGGCAACAAGGGCGTCAATTGGGCGGTCAACGGCGTGCTTGGTGGCAACAGCACCGTCGGGACGATCAGCGCCCGTGGCCTCTACAAGGCTCCGACCAAGATTCCGGCGGGCGGCAAGGTGACCATCAAGGCAACCGCCAAGGAGAACCCCGCCAAGAGCGCGTCCAAGACGATCTCGATCATCTCGGCACGGAAGGCCAAGCCGAGCTTCAAGCGCGGCGGCACCATGGCGGAGCCGATCGTTACCGTTGCTCGCGGCAAGGTGAGCGTGAAGAACCTCTCGAAGAGGGCCGGTCGCTTCACCATCAGCTTCAAGTACAAGGGCAAGCGCTTCGCCCGTCGGAGCCGTTCGGCGAAGGCCGGTCGGGTCTACAACACTTCGGTGAAGTTCCCGAAGGGCTGGAACCGCAAACAGATCCGCATCGCGGTGGCGTTCAAGCCGAAGACGGGTAGGGCCAGCGTGAAGGTCGCTGGGCCAACGGCGTTGTCGAAGGTTCGGGTGAACCGCAGCGGTCGCGTGATCACTGCGCGTACGAAGACCCTCCGGACCGGCCGCGTGACCATGATCGTGTCCCACGGCAAGACCGTCCTGCGTCGCTGCAGGGTGGCTCCGCTGGCGCGCGGCACGGTTCGCTGCAAGGCCGTCCTGCGAGCAGGGATGAAGCTGAAGAACGTGCGGGTGACCGCCAGCCTCACAGCTGAGGACGGCCTGCGCGCCGTCCGGCGCGGGCGCGTCTAAGCGCCGCCCGCCCAGCGCACCCCGCGACTGCCCGGCGCGGGGTGCACCCCTCTCAAACTGGACAAATTGCCTACCCCCTGAGAGCTAACCCAAAGTCCTAATCGCATCCCATCCGAACGACCCGCGTAGGTCCGTCGTGTGGGCGAAAAGCTCGAATTGTGAATGAACCAACCCCACGGAGGAACGACGTGAAACTCACGAGCGGCACCTACTTGCGTAGGGCGCTGTTCGCGACAGCTGCGACGGTAGCCATCACGGCCGCCGGTACGGCCATCGCGGCAGCCCCACCCGCCTATCCCGGAGCAACAGCCGGGCCGACGGTGACTCAGAGCGGGCCGGGAGGCGGCCAGTTCGGAAACAGTGAGGCGAACGACTCAGCCACCAGCACCATCAACGTCTCCGGTGCCTCGACCTACATCCGCGACCTCGATGTGCGCGTCAACATTCCGCACAGCTGGTCGGCCGACATCGACCTGACGCTCAGTCATGGCGGCGTGACGGTTCCGCTGACGACGGACAACCCGGACGACGGCAATGGCGCCACCGATTGGCCCAACGCCTTCGTCAACACCCTGTTCGATGATCAGGCGACCACGTCTGTCGGAGCAGATGCTCCGGCCGGTGGTATCCACCTCGCCACGATCTCCGAGGCGGCGCTCGGGCGCTTCATCGGCATGAATCCGAATGGCGCGTGGACGATCACCGCCACCGACGATGAGATCCTCGACCAGCCAGAGCCCGACCCGCTGCCGGATGATTGGGACCCTCAGCCGACCTTCTTCGGAAGCCTCGACGGCTGGACCCTGAACATCCAGACCCTCACCGGTCCGCCTCCGGCGCCGAAGTCGACCAGTCACGACATCAATACCGCCACGACGATCGCCGACGGTGGCACCGCGATCCAGAAGATCGCCGTCGCTGGGGCCGATCGCTATCTGACGGACGCCAACCTGACGACGTCGATTTCCCACAGCTTCCCGGGCGACCTCCAGGTCAAGCTCACCGCCCCGTCGGGCAAGAGCACCTGGATCTCCAAGAATCGCGGTGGGGCGTCCAGTGGCGCCCTGGTGGGATCGAAGTTCGATGACCAGGCCACTCAGGCGATTGCCGCCACCAACCCCGAGGCCGGCGCAAACGGCAACCCGGCGATCCCGGTCGGCGCCGCCTGGTCGCCCGAAGGCGCGATGGCGCACTTCATCGGCGACAACCCGAACGGTGAGTGGACCCTGTCTGTCAAGGACAGCGTCCCGGGTACCGCGGGCACCCTGCTCAACTGGAAGCTAGACCTCCAGTCGACCGGTGGCCCGCCGCCACCGCCGCCTGGTCCCGCCGTCTTGCCGAAGAGCATCCCTGGCGATGACGTCTGCAAGACCGTCCCGAAGCGCTCGACCAAGGGTGGCAACGGCAAGGTGCCGTTCAAGAGTGGCTCGCTGAAGATCCAGCAGAACCAGATCTCCGTCGCGATTCTGCGTCTCAACGCGATCAACGGTCGCGCCAAGGGTGGATTCTTCGCCCGGGATCTGTGCGGCTACTCCTTCGGTAGCGAGGACTTCGCCGGCACGGTCAAGTGGGCCGGTGGCGGAACCGCGGCTGGCGCCAAGGCCAACCCCCGCGCTCTGAAGTTCCCGAAGTTCAAGAAGAAGGGCACGAAGTTCAAGCTGACCAAGAAGCAGGCAGCGATCAACGACACCCTGGCCAACTTCGTCCTGGCGAAGGCCAAGGCCACCCGGAAGCGCTACAAGGCTCTGGGCGGCGGCGACCTGCGCCCGGGCGCCGTGACCTCGGGCAAGCTCCACAAGGGCTTGGTCGTGACCGGCGGTAAGGGCGGCACGGCAGCCGGCGCAAAGTCGAAGCTGCCGAAGTTCACCTGGAAGAAGACCCAGGCCAAGAACGTCAAGACCTTGAACGCGGCGTACCTGCTTCGGACTCAGAAAAAGAGCCAGCAGGCCATCCGCATCCTCAACTCGATCACCGACGACATTCGCGGCGGTCTGAAGGGGAGCAACTTCAAGAACAAGAACGCCCCGGGCAGCAAGCTCGGCTAGCGGAAATCCCATCCAAGCTTCGGCTTGGGAGTGAGTAGCCGAAGCCCCCGCATTTCGCGGGGGCTTCGTGCGTTTCTGGACCGAAACCTCTGGTAGCTTCTCGCGGCGTCCTCAGCGGCGCGTAGTTGCCGATGAGCTCGGGCATTGAACACCATCTGGAGCCCCAACCGTGGCGAGTGACGAGAAGCGCGAACGCCTCGCGAGACTTCGAGAAGAGGCGCTGAACGCCGGCACCGAGCGTGCCGTCGAGCGACAGCACTCCAAGGGCAAGGGCACGGCACGAGAGCGCATAGACATGCTGCTCGATCCCGACTCGTTCACCGAGCTCGACATGCTCGCGGTTCACCGGGCTACAGGCTTTGGCATGGAAGACGATCACCCTCGAGGTGACGGCGTGGTCACCGGCCATGGAACGATCGATGGTCGGCGCGTCTTCGTCTTCAGCCAGGACTTCACCGTCTTCGGAGGCAGCCTCGGCGAAGTCTTCGCCGAGAAGATCTGCAAGGTGATGGACCTCGCCGTGAAGATGGGCTGCCCGGTGATCGGCATCAACGATTCGGGCGGCGCCCGAATCCAGGAGGGTGTGGTGAGCCTGGGGGGCTACGCCGACATCTTCCACCGCAACGTCAGGGCGAGCGGCGTCGTACCGCAGATCTCGATCGTCATGGGCCCCTGTGCCGGCGGCGCGGTCTACAGCCCCGCCATCACGGACTTCATCTTCATGGTCCGCGAGACCAGCCACATGTTCATCACCGGCCCCGATGTGATCAAGACCGTCACGGGGGAAGAGGTGACGATGGAGGAGCTCGGGGGCGCCGCGAGCCATGCCTCGCGCTCCGGTGTCTGCCACTTCGCCACCGACAGTGAGCAGGACTGCATGGACCGGGTCCGGGACCTGGTGTCGTTCATTCCCCAGAACAACCTCGACCCCGCCCCGTACGTCGCTACCGACGACCCCACCGACCGGGCCGAGGACGAGCTCAAGACCGTCGTGCCGGACGAGCCCACCAAGCCCTACGACATGCGACGGCTCATCGAGCTGATCGTCGACGACGAAGACTTCCTCGAGGTCGCACCGCTCTATGCCCCGAACATCGTGATCGGCCTTGCCCGTCTGGACGGCCACTCGGTCGGCGTCGTGGGCAATCAGCCGAAGGCGATGGCTGGGGTGCTCGATATCGACGCCTCGCTGAAGGCTGCGCGGTTCGTGCGCTTCTGCGACGCCTTCAACATCCCCTTGGTGAGCTTCGTCGATGTGCCGGGCTTCCTACCGGGCACCGAGCAGGAGTACGGCGGCATCATCCTGCATGGCGCCAAACTGCTGTACGCCTATGCCGAAGCCACGGTGCCGAAGCTCACGGTGATCACTCGCAAGGCCTACGGCGGCGCCTACGACGTGATGGCGAGTAAGCACATCGGAGCGGACTTCAACGCGGCCTGGCCCGGCGCGGAGATCGCGGTCATGGGTGCTGAGGGCGCGGTGAGTATCATCTATCGCCGCGAGCTGGCGGAGGCTGCCGAGAAGGGTGCCGACCTCGAGGCGCGCCGCGCGGAGTTGATCACGGACTACGAGGAACGCTTCGCCAACCCGTACATCGCTGCCGAGCGTGGCTACGTTGATGACGTCATCGAGCCCGAACGGTCGCGGCAGTGGCTGATCACCGCACTTGCCGCATCTTTGACCAAGCGTGAGGAGCCTCCGGCTCGCAAGCACGGGAACATCCCGCTGTGAGCCGACTGGATGTCATTGCCGGCGGGCCACCGACCCGTGCGGAGGCGGCTGCGATCGTCAGTGCCATCGAGGCCGTACTCGCGGCGGAGAACAGCATGAGCGCTGGCCCTCCTGAGGGCGCTCAACGATCGAATTGGTGGCGCGCAGGCGTTGAGGCGGCGCGTCGTCGGGGAAGAAAAAGTACGAGGTCCTGGGGCCGCAGGTGAGCATGATGTTCGACAAAGTCCTCGTCGCCAATCGCGGCGAGATCGCCATCAGGGTGCTTCGCACCCTGCGCGAGATGGGGATCGCCTCGGTAGCGGTCTACAGCGAAGTGGACCGCGACGCGCTGTTCGTCAGTCACGCCGATGAGGCGTACCTGATCGGTCCGGGGCCGGCTACGGAGAGCTATCTCGTCGTTGAGAAGATCATCGACACCGCCAAGCGAAGTGGCGCTCAAGCGATCCACCCGGGCTACGGCTTCCTGGCCGAGAACGCGACCTTCGCGCGCGCCTGCGCTGAGGCCGGCGTCGTCTTCATCGGGCCGCCCGCGAGTGCGATCGACGCAATGGGGTCGAAGATCGAGGCGCGGGCCCTGATGGAAGAGGCCGGTGTGCCGATAGTGCCGGGGGTTACCGATCCTGTCGACACGCTCGACGACGCCCGAGTGATCGCGGAGGACATCGGTTATCCCGTGGCCGTCAAGGCCGCGGCCGGCGGTGGCGGCAAGGGCTTCCGCGTCGCCTTGACGCCGGATGAGCTGGAGTCGGCCTTCGAGGGAGCCCGGCGTGAGAGCGAAAAGTTTTTCGCCGACTCGGTTGTCTATCTCGAGCGCTACCTCCCGCAGCCGCGCCATGTCGAGATCCAGATCTTGGCTGACGATCACGGCTCCACCGTCTGGTTGGGCGACCGGGACTGCTCGGTGCAGCGTCGCCATCAGAAGCTCGTCGAGGAAACGCCGAGCCCGGTTGTCAGCGACGACCTGCGCCGGCGTATGGGGCAGGCCTCGGTCAAGGCCGCCGAGGCGGTCGACTATCGGTCCGCCGGCACGCTCGAGTACCTCGTGAGCGGCGAGGACTTCTACTTCCTTGAGATGAACACCCGCATCCAGGTCGAGCACACAGTCACCGAAGCCGTTACCGGTGTCGACCTGATCCGCGAGCAGGTCCGCATCGCCGCCGGGCAGCCCATGAGCATCAGCCAGGACACAATCGCTCCGCGCGGGCACGCGTTTGAATGTCGCATCAACGCTGAGGACGCTGAGAATCGCTTTCTCCCGACGCCGGCGGCTATTACGGCCTACCGCGAGCCCACGGGCCCTGGCGTTCGGGTCGATTCGGGGGTCCAGGCCGGATCGGTGATCGCCGAGATCTACGACCCCATGGTCGCCAAGCTGATCGTTTGGGACGTCGACCGTGACTCCGCTCGCCGGCGGATGCTGCGTGCGCTTTCTGAATACGTCGTGGAGGGGCCATCCACCCTGATCCCCTTCCACAGGTGGCTGTTCGAACAACCCGAGTTCATCGAGGGCGGAGCGTGTCACGAGGAGTTGGCGAAGTTCGCCGATGAGCCGACCTCGCTCGGGGGAGCGCAATCCGACGCGCCCGCTCAGGACGGGGCAGAGCGGGAGGAGCTGGCGACCCGGAACTTCGTTGCCGAGGTCGACGGGCGTCGGTTCGAGGTCCGGCTGCAGTACCCCGCGTCCGAGGGCGGAAGTCACAATGGGCCGAACCCAGGCAAGAAGAAAAAGAAGCGCTCAGGTTCAGGGAGCGGAAGCACCGCTGCCGCCGACCCGAATGCAATTGCCAGCCCCATGCAGGGCACCGTCTTGCGCGTCGAGGTCGCCGCGGGCGAAACCGTCGAGGCCGGTCAGGTCGTGGCGATCGTCGAGGCGATGAAGATGGAGAACGAGGTGGCGTCCCACCGCGCCGGAACCGTCGCCGACGTGGCTATCGAGGCCGGCCAGGCGGTCGACGCCGACGCCGTTCTGATGCTCCTTCAGCCCGAAGGCTGACCGGGCCCCTGGTTTACTCCGGCCTGTGAGTGACGCGCTCGAGCCCGAACTGGATGAGGACATCGCCGAGCTGGCCGGTTTCAGTCTGTCCGGCGAAGGCGTCACACGACTCGCGTGGACCGAGGAACTCCGCGCGGCGTACCAGTGGCTTGGCGGCAAATGCGAGGCCCTCGATCTCAGCTGGCAGATCGATGCCGCCGGGAACTTCGTCGCGAAGTGGAAGGCCGGTAGCGGGCCAGCCACCCTGGTCGGCTCCCATGTGGACAGCGTGCCGAGCGGAGGCCGCTACGACGGCGCGTTGGGGGTACTGGCGGGCCTTCACGCAATCAGGCTCCTGAAGCGGCGCGGCTTCTCGCCGCGCAGGCCCATCTGGCTGATCGCGTTCATGGACGAGGAGAACACCCGCTTCAACTCGGCGCTGTTCGGCAGTCGGGCCTTCTGCGGCGAGGACGTCACCGGGATGGGTGAGCGGCGTGACGCCACTGGGGTGAGCCTCGCCGAGGCCATGCGCGCTTGGGACCGGGAGATTGCCACGGCTTCTGAGGCGAGCGCCGTGGCTGCCGTCGGCAGGTTCGTCGAGCTTCACGTCGAGCAGGGGCCGAGACTGGAGCAGCAGGGCCTCCAGATCGGTGTCGTCACGTCGATCGTCGGGATGGTGGGGTACCGAGTCGAGGTGAGCGGCGAGGCAAACCATGCCGGTACGACCCCGATGGATCTGCGCCGTGACGCGCTGTCAGGTGCGGCCCGCATGGTGCTGGCGATACGCGACATCGCGCGTTCGTCGTCTGACGCGACCTCAAATGTGGGGGTGATCTCCGTGACTCCCGCGAGCAGCAATGTCATTCCCGGTTCCTGCGGATTCACCATCGACTTGCGGGCCGGGCAGGACGACACGCTGGCGAGAATCGACGCCGCCTGTCGCGAGAAGCTCCAGCGGATCGCCTCGGACGAGGGCTTGGCCCTGAGTCTGACCGAGACCTATCGGATGGCGGCCGCGCCCATGAGCGAGCACGTCATCGGTGCCATCGAGGCTGCCTCGCAGGATGAAGGCGCGTCGTCGGTGCGCCTCCCAAGCGGAGCGGGGCACGACGCCATGGTGCTCGCGCGCTATGTGCCCACCGGCATGCTCTTTGTCCCGAGCCAGAACGGCATGAGCCACTCGCCGGAGGAATTCACCACTCCTGCGGACGCGGGGCGGGGGGCGAGGGTTTTGGCCCGGGCGCTCGAGAAGATCTCGTCGTGAGCCCCCGCTCGGGGTTAGGATCCCGACGATGATCGTCGTAGGCGTCGATATCGGCGGCACTTTCACGGACCTGATGCTCTACGACACCGAGGGCGGGGCCGCGCACGTCCACAAGCTCCACTCGACGCCCGCCGAGCCTGAGCGCGCCATGGTCGATGGACTGATCGAGGTCTGCCGCCAGCACGACATCGATCCTGGTCAGATCGACGCCGTGTACCACGGCACCACCGTGGCGACCAACGCGTTGCTGACCTTCCAGGGCGCGCAGGCCGGCATGATCACGAATGAGGGCTTTCGCGATGTCGTGCACATCGGTCGCCATCAGCGACCCGAGCACTACTCGATCATGCAGGACATTCCTTGGCAGGCCCGCCCCTTCGTGCGCCGCCGCCACCGCAAGGTGGTCGCGGGTCGTCTGGCGCCGCCTTCAGGCGCGGAGGTCGAGCCCCTGGATGAGGATGGAGTGCGTGCCGCCGCCCGAGAATTGCTCGGTGAAGGTGTGACGGCCGTCGCGGTCTGCTTCTTGTTCAGCTACCTCAATCCGGATCACGAGCGCCGGGCCGCGCGGATCGTGACTGAGGAGATGCCGGACGCCTTCGTCACCGCGAGCGCTGACGTCTTCCCGCAGTTCCGTGAGTTCGAGCGCTTCACGACGGCATCGATGAACGCCTTCATCGGGCCGTTGACCGGTAACTACCTCGATCGGCTCTCGCATTCACTGGCCGACGTCGGGGTCTCCGGCGACCTGCACGTGATGATGTCCAACGGAGGGCTCGCGAGCGCGGCTCAAGCTGCCCGCCGCCCGGTGACGCTGATGCTGTCGGGCCCC
>CAMYIK010000085.1 GCA_947258365.1 uncultured Thermoleophilia bacterium
CAGAAATATCTCGGGCCCGGTTGGCGTTTGCCGAACCGGGCCCGAGGGTGACAGCAGTGGTGTACCAGGGGCGTATGACGTGGCCCTTTGGCTGCCTCTGCGCCAGGAGCGACGCCCCTAGCTGCTGCCACCTCCACTATGGTCAGAATTCAAGTTGGACCACCTCCTTTCCGTAGTGACCACACGATAGCTGTGGTCTTGGACGCGGTCCAACTCGGCTTAACATCAGCTGCTTGCGAGCAACCGATCGGCGATGCGGTTGAGGCCTTCGTAGCCCGGGTCACCGATGGACTGGCCGGCGATCTTGCCGTCGGAGTGGACGAAGATGTAGGTGGGCGTACCGCGCAGACCGAAGGCCTGGGCAAAGGTGCCGTCATCGAAGATGGACGGGTGCGTCCAGTCATGCTCGTCGTAGAAGCCGCGTCCCGAGCCCGCGTCGTCCTGCACGTCGATACCGAGGTAGTTGATGTCCGGACGATCCTCGATGAACTGCTTCACCTCGCCGGCGGTCTCGTCGCAGATCTCGCACCAGGACGCCCACATCTGGATCACGAGCGGCTTGCCGCCGACCGCGTCCTGGATGTTGATCCGCTCGCCGGTCTGAAGATCTGAACCGGTCAAGGCGGGAAGATCCGGGCCCTTGGGGAGCGGCTCGGAGGAGTCACCCGACGGCTGCTCCGCGGGGCCTTCCGCGGACCCGACGCGTTCGCCGTCCTTGGTCTCGGCTGCGCCGGTCTGGGCGGTGTCATCACCGGGGACCGAAGCGTTGTCGCTGACCTTGTCGCCACTCTGGGCGAGGCCGAAGACGAGTAGCCCGCCAACGAGGATGACGGCGATGGCTCCACCGATGATCGCCATGGTCTTCTGAGACATGTGTGAGGACTCCAGGGTCGTGCGCGTTTTTCGCGTGCCGTCGGACATACACACGCTTTGCCGCTCGTGGATGCTGAGACCGGCCGGTTACAAGCTTCGCTAAGCCAATCCGTTTCCCGCCACAACGGTGTAATACGTAGCGCGGATGTTGGCACGCAAACACATACGGACCGAACGGCGACTCGCCGAGGAGCCGAACCTTGTCTCCGATGCGGAGCTCCTTCAGCTCATCGGACAAGGCAGTGAGCAAGCATTCGGCGCGCTCTGGGCGCGGTATGGCACGGCCGTCTACCGCGTCTGTCGCGGAGTGCTGCGTGATCCCGCGGCCGCCGAAGACGCGACCCAAGAGGCCTTCGTGCGCATCTGGCGCGGGGCGGCGACAGTGGATGAGAGCAAGGGGAATCCCGCTGCATGGCTGTTCGTCGTGGCGCGTAACGCCGCGCGAAACGTGGCCCGAGTCCGTGTGCCTACTCCCGCGACCATTCCCGAGACCGAGGGCGAGGACAGCCACGAAGAGGCGCTGATCGACCGGTTCTGGGTCGATGGTGTACTGGAGCGTCTGCCCGAGAGCGAACGCGAGGTCGTGATGCTCGCCTACTTCGCCGATCTCTCACACAGTCAGATCGCGACTCGACTCGACCAGCCGCTCGGCACGGTCAAGTCGCGGATTCGCCGTGCGCTTGGGCGCATGGCCGATGTGGCGGAAGAGCAATGAGCCACGACGACGACGAGCTCTTCGAGCGGCTGCCCGACCTCGTCGGGATGCATCCCGCCGGCGAGGACGAAGCCGAGTTGCGCGAGGCGATCGAAGCGTCGCCGCGCCTGCGGGCGCGACTCACGACTCTCCAGCGGTTGCACGCGCGCTTGCGGGCGACGGACCGCGCCAAGGAGCCGAGTGCTGCCCTGGCCGCTCGTGTGCTCTCGATTCCCGGACTTACGCCAAAAGGCTCGCTGCCCAGTCCGAACCGTCGTGGATGGGTGGCGATCGGAGCGGTCGCCGCGGCCGCAGGCGTTGCCGCGCTCCTGGTGGTGACCTCCGTGCGCGACACTCCCGCAACGTTCGAGCCGGCGGGTGAGCCCACCGCCCTGATCGCCACCAGCGGCGAGCAGACCGCGATAACGGTTCAGCTCGGTGAGGCGGCGGACGGCAACCAACAAGTGCGCCTGGTCGCGACCGGGCTCAGCAGCGACGGGCGTGTTTACGAGCTTTGGCTGGAAGGCCCGTCGGGTGCGCGAAAGGTCGGCGAGTTCGCTCCGGACAAGAACGGTGAGTGCAGCCTGTTGTTCCCGGCTCCACCGGATGAATGGGCCGCCGCGACGGTCACACACGCGAACCAGTCGCCGGGCACCGGGACGATCGCCAGCGCAACGATCTAGTCCGCTAGGCGCATAACTTCACATAGTGTAGTATTGGCTCATGGGACTCCTGACACGGATCCTTGGACGCAATATCGTTCGACGAGAGGGACAGATGGCACGCGCAGTCTGGAACGGCGAAGTAATCGCCGAGAGTGACAAGACGGTGATGGTCGAGGGCAACCACTACTTCCCACCCGACTCCCTCAAGCGGGACCTCCTTGCTGACTCGCCGACCAGCTCGGTGTGTCCATGGAAGGGCACCGCTTCTTACTACGACGTCGTCGTCAAGGGCGAGACCAACGCCGGGGCGGCTTGGTACTACCCCAAGCCGAAAGCAGAGGCCGCTGAGATCAAGGATCACGTCGCGTTCTGGAACGGCGTAACGGTCGAGGTCTAGGCACCGTCATGGCTGAGTACGACGTCATCGTCGTGGGTGCCGGCATGGCCGGTATGAACGCCGCGGCGAAGGCGCAGACCGCGGGCGCGAAGGTCGCGGTCATAGAGCGCGACCGCGTCGGTGGCACCTGCCCGATCAAAGGGTGTATTCCGACCAAGGCGCTCATTCGCAGTGCCGAGGTTGCCCACGAAGCGCGCCGAGGCTCCGACCTCGGCGTGAATGTCGGCTCAGTCGAAGTTGACTTCGCCGCGGCGGTAAAGCGCATTCGCGACATCGCCGCGCAAGGGGAGAACGGCTCTCGGGGATGGCTTGAGTCCCTGGACAACCTTGAGCTGATCATGGGCGAGGCTAGCTTTTCGGGCCCCACAACGCTCATTGTGGGAGACCAGACCCTCGAGGCGCCGAAGATCATCCTGGCCACCGGGGCCGAGCCGCGCGTGATTCCGATAGCCGGGCTCGATGAGACGCCCTATCTGACCTCAGACGACGTGGTTCTCAGGATCAATGAGCTACCGCCTGAGCTGCTCGTAATCGGAGCCGGCCCGATCGGGTTGGAGCTCGGTCAGGCGCTCAGCCGGCTGGGCTCGAAGGTCACCATCGTTGAGATCACCGACACGCTTCTGCCACAGGCAGAGCCCGAAGCGGGCGAGACCTTGGCGGAGGCTCTTCGCGACGAGGGCATCGAGCTATTGCTCGGCGCCCAGATCGACAAGGTCGCCTCCGACGGCGCCGAGCGCGTCATGACCGTCACCACCGGTGGCGAGACAACCGAGTTGCGGGGCACCGACATCCTGATGGGGGTTGGTCGGGGCCCTGCGGTCTCGGCGCTGAATCTCGAGGCGGCCGGTGTCGAGTACACGCCAGACGGCGTCGCCGTGAACGGGACGCTCAAGACGAGCAGCAGCGGCATCTTCGCGGCCGGGGACGTCGTCGGCCTTCCGTATGGGGCCTTTACCCACGTCGCGCGGAAGATGGGTCAAGAGGTCGTTCAGAACGTCATGAACGGCGCGGACCATGAGGTCGACTCCGACGTCGGTCCGCGGGCGATCTTCACCGACCCGGAGGTGGCGACGATCGGCATGACCGAGCGCGAGGCCATCGAGGCCGGCCACAAGGTCAGCGTCGGCAAGGCGGGATTCTCGGGAGGCAAGGCGCGTGCCTGGGGGCAGGAGCGTGGCTTCGCCAAGATCGTGTGCGAAAAGGACACACGCCGGATTCTCGGCGCGACGATCGTCGGGTACCACGGAGCCGATCTCATTCACGAAATCGCCGTCGCCATGAAGGCGCCAGGCGGACTGATCGATCCGGTTGTCGATTCCTTCCACATTCACCCCACACTCGGTGAGCGTGTGGCTGACGCGGCGGCGCAAGCCGCCGGCTGATCTTGCGAATCCGCCGACCGTCGCTGGTGGAAATAGCTGCATAGGGTCCTCTTGCCGTCGAGCGTTCGCCGCTCGGCGGTTGAGTGCTTCAATGCCCGCCGCCAACCTCGTGCCGGCTCTTCCGGCGCCCTAGTCACAAGGCGGCGTCCTCATATGAGCGACAACGACCAGAGTCCTGATCGGCGTGCATTCCCCCGATTCGCGGCATCGATGCGCGCGCGCGTGTCCGACCAGGACGGCGTCACCGCCGACGCTGAGGTCATCAACATCTCCGAGGGCGGCGTGCTCATCAACGGTGAGCAGCTGCCCCGCGACGGACGGGTCCGTATCGAGATCGAGCTCGACGAGCTCGGCTGGCAGGTGATCGACGCCGAAGTCGTACGCGCCGCGCCCAGCGCCGAGGGCCCCGGACAGCTGGCGGCGCGCTTCGCTGGGGTGGCGGCCTCAGGCGAGCGCGGCGCCATCAGGGCATTCCTGCAGGAGCATTTCACGGAGTGAGTTCCCCCGACCCCGCCCGACGCTGAGTCGGAGGGCGCGGGTATGATCTTCCCGAGGAACACACCCAGTTGGTCCATGTCATACAGCTCGTTGTCGCGTTCGCCCTGGTGTTACTCAATGGGTTCTTCGTCGCGGCTGAGTTCTCACTCGCTCGAGCCCGCCTAACGCGGCTCGACACTCGTGCCGAGGCCGGAAGCCGCACGGCGGCACTCGGCGCGCGCCAAGTCCGCCAGATCGATCGCTATCTGGCCGCCTGTCAGCTGGGCATCACCCTGGCGAGTCTTGGCCTCGGGTGGATCGGGGAGCCGGCCTTCTCATTTCTCCTGGAGCCGGTCTTCGAGGCTCTTGGCTTCGCCGACGCCCCATCGGTTCTCGTGGCCGGGATCGGTGCCTTCGTGATCATCACGGTGCTCCACGTCGTGGTCGGCGAGCTTGCGCCGAAGACCGTCGCCATCCAACGCGCGGAGCCCACCGTGCTGGCCTCGGCCTGGGCCTTGGAGTGGTTCCGTCGCCTCTTCTGGCCGTTCATCAAGGTGCTGAACGGAGCCGGAAACTGGCTCGTGCTTCGCTTCGGTATCGAGCCGGCGACCGAGCGCGAGCTGGCGTCGACGCCGGAAGATCTCCAGCGTCTCATTGCGCAAAGCGAGGAAGGGGGCGCGCTCGATCCCGAGGAGGCCGACATGCTGGAAGGCGTCTTCGGCCTGCACGAGACCGTTGCTCGCGATGTGATGACGCCTCGCCCAGAGGTCGCCACGCTTGATGCCACCGACACGGTCCATGCCGCGCTCAGGGCGGCTTTGGAAAGCCATCACAGCCGCTTTCCGGTGCTTGGTTCAGAGGATGAGGTCGTTGGCGTCGTGCATCTGAGCGGTCTTGCCCGTGCCCTGATCGAGAACGGTGAGCGCGCTCTCGTAAAAGACGTCGCCGAGCCGACGATCTTCGTTCCCGAAACCCATCCGCTCGATGAGCTCCTGCGAGAGCTTCAGGCGAAGCGAAGCTCAATCGCGATAGTGCTCGACGAGTACGGGGACCTTGCGGGATTGGTCAGCGTCGAGGACGTGATCGAGGAGATCGTCGGGGAGATCGAGGACGAGCGTGATCGAGGTCGCGGGATCGATGTGAGACCGGACGGCCGCGTCGTCGTTCAGGGCCATGTGGCGCTCGAGGATCTGGTCGATCACGGAATCGAGATCGTCGACGAGACGGTCACGAGCGTCGGCGGGCTAGTCTTCGCGCTACTCGGTCGCCTGCCGCGGACGGGTGACTCCGTTCTCCACGATGGGCATGTTCTGACAATTGAGGCCACGCGAGGCACCAGAATCTTGCTGGTTGCGATTGAGCCAGCGAGCCCAAAGTCAGACTCGGCGTAGAGGGCAACCACAGATACTCACTTCGCGGCGCGTAGTTCCCCCGCAGATTCCGAACTTCTGGCCAGGTTGACCAACGAGATGCCGCATTCCTAGTGGCATCAGGCACCTAGCGTCGTGCCGGCGTCCTCGCGAGAGGGGTGATTGGGCCACGCCCAATTTTCGCTCAGCGCATTTTACGTATCCCCCTTTGGCGGTAACTGCTAGGGGTGTGTCGTCCGGGTGACGCCCTAGCGGCTCCGAAGGACTGGACTCTTGGGCGCTTGGAAGCTGTGGCCGCCGTGCTTTCATCATCCCCGTGTTCTCCCCGTCCGGTACTCCTTTCTCCCGACTTGTACTGCCCGCGGTCGTGCTCGGAACGATGCTGATCGTTTCGCTCGTCGCGTTCGTTTGGGCCATCGACCGGGAGCGGGACCGCGTCCGGGACTCCCATCGCCAGGTTGCTCAGCAGGCCACCGGCGAATTGAACGAGACCATCGAGAGCACCATCGGCGGTCTACGCGGTCTGCGCGGTCTCCACGACGCCAACGCCAAGCTCAGCTCGGCGCAGTTCGAGATCGCGAGCGACGCGGTACTCGACCAGCATGAGCTGGTTGGCACGCAATGGATCATGAACGTCGGTCGAAAGATGCGGCCGAGGTACCAGCGGACCCACGATCGCAAGCTGATCGTCAACACGAAGACGGGCACCCGGCCGGCTCCTGACGCAGATGCGTGGGCGGCCGTCACCTACGTGGCCCCACGCAATCTCCACAAGCGCGCCGAAGGCCTGGACCACTTCAGCAATGGTGCACGCCGGCCAGCCCTCAACAGGGCCCGCGACCTGGGCTCCGCCCAGATGTCCAACCCGAATCTGCTCGGTGTCCCTGGGCGCCCTGTCGGCATCCAGATCTTCTTGCCGGTGTACACGACCGGCAAGCCGGTCGCCACGGTCGCCCAGCGCCGCGCCGCGCTGAAAGGCTGGGTCGGCGGTATCTACCAGCTCGACATGCTCGCCGACGCGGTCTTCTCCAGTCTCCCGCCGGGCTCCGGGGTGGAGGTCATCAACGACCAGGAGTCGATCCTCTCGAGCGGAGCCGGTACCGAGTCCGGGGTCGCCACGGCACTGACGATCGCCGGGCAGACATGGACTCTTCAGGCCAAGAGCAGCACGAGCTTTACGTGGGTGACACCGTTCATGCTCCTTGCGCTCGGATTGTTCGGCACGCTGCTGGTCGCGCTGCTCATTCTCCAGAGCCGGCGACGCGAGCGGTCGATGTTGAGCCTGCTGGATGAGCGCCGCGAGCGCGAGGCAGTCGAAGCTGCCCTTACCGAGACCGAAGAGCGAAACCGCGCGATCGTCGACTCTGCCCCTGACGGCATCATCACCACGGACGCCGATGGACGTATTCAGACGATGAATCCGGCCGCGGAGCGCATGTTCCACAAGGGCGCGTCCAACGTTGCCGGTCGCAGCGCCTCCCTTCTGTTTGGTCTGCCCGACGACATCGCGCCTTACTCGGGTGGGGTCTCTGGGCTCCTGCGACGCGCGGCAAACTCCGGCGATGACGCCGACCTGATCGGTCTTCGCAACGACATCCGCTTCCCGGTCGAGGTTCGTGTCAACGCGATGAAGGCAACAGGCGGTCTTACGCTCGTCGCTCGAGACGTCAGCGAGCAACGTCTGGCCGAAGCTGAGGAGCGAGCCCTTCGAACGGTCGCCACCAAGGTCGCCGAGGGTGCCGCGCCCGAAATCGTTTTCGATCTGGTGGCCGCGCAGGCGGGTGAGCTCTACGACGCCTTTGGCTCATACGTCGTCCGGTGTGATTCGGACGCGGAGACGCTCGTTGGTCGCTGGGGCGCCTTCCTCGACCACGACGTAAGGACCTTCTCGCCGGAGAACAACCACACATGCGCCCGCGTGGCGAAGTTCGGTCTCGCCCAGATGACCCGCGACTATGCGCAGTCTGGTGACAGCGGCATGGTCGACTACGGCGTGCGTTCCGCCATCGCGGCACCGGTCCGCGTGGATGGCGAGCTCTGGGGCGTCGTGGGTGTGGCCTCAGGCGTGCCCGGCGCGTTCCGCCCCGGCTCAGAGCAACACCTCGAGCGCTTCGCCGAGTTTGTGTCTATGGCGATTGCCAACGCCGACGCTCGCGCCCGCCTCGTTGCGTGGGCGGCAACAGATGAGCTCACCGGCCTCCCGAATCAGCGCACCTTTCACGAGCGCCTCGCCACCGAGGTCGAGCGGGCGCATCGCCACGGCCACCGCGTGAGCCTGGCCTTGTTCGACGTCGACCGGTTCAAGAACGTCAATGACGGCCACGGCCATCAGGCCGGCGATCAAGTGTTGATCGAGATCGCGGAACGCCTGCGCGGAATCATGCGTACCTCAGATACCGTCGCGCGTATCGGTGGCGAGGAGTTCGGCTGGATCATGGTCGAGACCGACGGCCTCGGTGCCTGGCGCGCCGCGGACCGGGCTCGCGTCGCCGTTGAGAGCGCTCCATTCTCGGACGTCGGTCCCGTGACCGTCTCCGGCGGCATCTGCGAGTTGTCGCCAAGCGGCAGCGCCGGCGAGATCTTCCGGCTCGCCGACGTGGCTCTCTACTGGGCCAAGGCTCATGGGCGGAACGTCTGCTTCCGCTACTCGCCCGACGTCATCGAGGTGCTCTCCGCCGAGGAGCGGAGCGCTCAGATGGAGCGCATCCAGCGCGTCGGCAGCATCATGGGTCTTGCGCGCGCGGTCGACGCCAAGGATGCCTCCACCCAGCGCCATTCCGAGCGAGTCGCCGCTCTTGCGGGTCGCTTGGCGCGCGAGCTTGGTTGGCCGGAACCACGCGCGGCGCTGCTCCATGAGGCCGCTCTGGTTCACGACGTCGGCAAGATCGCCCTCCCCGACTCGATCTTGCTGAAGCCGGAGGCACTCTCTGAAAGCGAATACGACCAGGTCAAGATGCACGCCGAGCTTGGTGGGCGAATTGTCGAGGGCTGCCTCTCGATTGACCAGGTCGCATGGGTGCGTGGGCACCATGAGCGCTTCGATGGCCGGGGTTATCCAGACCGCCTCCTTGCCACCGACATCTCCGAGGGCGCGCGCATTCTGGCGCTGGCCGATGCCTGGGACGCCATGACCGAGGTCCGGTTGTATCGCGGTGCGATGGAACTCTCCGAGGCGCTCGAGGAAGTACTCGCCAATTCCGGCACCCAGTTCTGGCCCGAGGCGGTTCAGGCGCTGGAGCGACTTGCCCAGCGTGGTCAGGTCATCGTGGCCTCCGACCCTCAGAGCAACCTCGGCTCTCTTGATGCCGGTGGGCTCTCTTTGAACTCTCTGGGCCTGCCCGGGCCTCAGGCACCCCGGCTCATGCCAGGGATCTACGAATCGAGCTCCGAGGAGATGTGAGCGAGCTCGGGTAGTACGAGCCGCGTCATCGCGAGCCGTACCGCCTCGGTTGAGCCCGGCATCGACAGGAGGAGCCGATCGCGGTAGATACCCGCGGTCGCTCGCGAAAGCATGGCTCCCGAGCCGATCTCCTCGAACGACAGCGCGCGAAAGAGCTCCCCAAAGCCAGGGAGCGGTCGCTGGATAAGGGCCTCGATGGTGTCGAAAGTCCGGTCACGCGGAGCGATCCCTGTACCTCCGTTGATCAAGATCGCGCGCGCGCCGGCGTCTATCGCCGCCTCAACGGCCTCGGTGATCAGCTGTGGCTCATCGCGGCAGATGACGCTGTTGAGCACCGAATGGCCCTCCGCGCTCAGCAGCTCTCGAATCGTCGCGCCGCTGACGTCATCGGAGCTGGTACGGCTGTCGCTGGCCGTGATGACCGCGCAGCTGACTGAACCGGAGATGTCGGAGTGGTGGTGATGGCCCACGTCCCAAGTATGGCGTGCCATCCTGGCGACCCGTGCCGACAAAGCGACACGAACACCGCCGGAGGGCGGAGGCGGCCCGTATCGAGCACCTGCGCCCTCTTCGAGAGCCACCATTTCGTGATCGTGACCGTGATCGCGGCTTGGAGTTGGCGTGGCGCCGCCGTCTGCGGCGATGTCAGCTAATCGGCCCTGCCGGCGTGTTGCGGCTGGGGCACGCGGACGACTATGGGATCGGCGACGAGACGGGGACCTGGAGGGTCTGGAGCAACGTCGGCCGGGCCTCGCTGATGCTCCGTCCCGCCGACGGGGGCGATGAGTATGGGTATCTGATCACACGCGAGCCGCACCAGCAGGTCGGCCTCAACGATGAGCCCTACGAGGTGCGCCCAGACTCCTGATCGGCCGCCTCGGCCGCGTCGCTCAGCATCTGAGCGATTCCCCGCGCCTCATCGGGCGTCAGTCGGGCAAACGATGGTCGAAGACCTTCGTGCCAATAGACGTCGACCGTGGGCCGGTCCCGGAAAGCAGGGCCCGCGATGACGCCCTCGATGATCACTTCACACTCACCCTGGCCGTAGCGCACGGACTGAGGATCGGGTGCGTGCGTGGTCCGCGCGCGCTTTACGACGCGCGCGTCCTTGTCACCGTGGCCGAGGCCGTCCTCCCAGATGGAACCCTTTCCAACTGGGGTGGACACGCCGTCAGCCGGGCCCGTGACATCGGACCGGCCGAGAGCGTTCGCCAGATCCACGCCTCCGGCCTGAGGGGGCGGGGCGGCGCCGGGTTTCCCACCGGCTTCAAATGGCGTGGCCTTGCTTCGACCGACGTTGCCCGCAAGTTCGTCGTGTGCAACGCC
>CAMYIK010000086.1 GCA_947258365.1 uncultured Thermoleophilia bacterium
CGTCTCCGAGGGTTGGGCGGACGCGTATCCGGACCTTCTCGAGCGCAGGTCGGATGTCGAGGACGTGCTTGGCGCGGAGGCCGAGCAGTTCGCTCGCACCCTCGGCCAGGGGCAGCGGCTCCTCGAGGATGTGTTGCGCGAGTCGGCAGGCGCCGGGCGAGTATCTGGAGATGACGCCTTTCGTCTTTTCGACACGTATGGATTTCCGCTTGATCTGACCCTCGAGGCGGCCGGTGACAAGGGACTCGAAGTCGATCGCGACGGTTTCGACGCACTTATGGAGGCGCAACGGACCCGGTCTCGACAGGCGGCCACGACCGGTGCTTCACGTGCGCGTGAGCTGGCGCAGCAGGTTGCCGGGAGCGCCGAGCAGACGCGTTTCGTCGGCTACGAGGGCCTCCAGGCACAGACGTCGGTGACCGTTATCTCCGGCCTCGACGGTGATGACGCGCTGCTCAAGCTTGCCGAGTCGCCCTTCTACGCCGAGGGCGGGGGCCAGATCTCCGACGTCGGAACGATCGTCGGACCATCCGGCACCGCGAAGGTGGTCGATGTTTTCCGGCTTGGAGACGACCAAGTGATCCACGCGCGTCTCGAGGGGGCATTCTCCGCGGGCGACGCGGTGACCGCTGCAGTCGATGGACCTCGCCGACGTGCGATTCAGGCCAATCACACGGGGACCCACGTCCTCAACTGGGCGCTCCGAGAGACGCTTGGCGCTGGTGTGCGCCAGGCCGGCTCCTATGTCGGCCCGGACAAGCTCCGTTTCGACTTCACGCACCGCGGCAAGGTCTCAGCGGAGGATCTGGAGCGGATCGAAGGCATGGTTGGTGCCAGAGTTGCCGCTGATGAAGCGGTCGGGGCCGAGGTGATGTCTCGCGACGAGGCTGACGCCCAGGGGGCCATCGGCCTGTTCGAAGAGAAATACGGCGAGCGGGTACGCGTGGTCTCCGCCGGCGACTACTCCAAGGAGCTGTGCGGTGGCACGCACGTTTCCTCAACCGGCGAGATCGGAGCGTTCAAGCTTCTTTCCGAGGGCAGCGTCGGGGCGGGAGCCCGACGCATCGAGGCGTTGACCGGCGGTGAGGTCGCGCGCTGGTATCGCGAGCGCGAGCAGGAACTGCTGCGCCAGCTGCAGGAGCGCGACGAGCGCCTCGGGAAGCTCGAGGCCCAGCTCAAGCAAGCCACCGTGGCACGGGTGGACCCCGCGGAACTGGTCGGGGCGGCAGAGAGTATTGGCTCGGTCACCGCAGTGACATCAGAGGTCGAGCAGCCGGACGCCAAGGAGTTGCTGGCCCTGTCTGAGCGTGTACGACGCGAGCTCGGCGACAATGGCGCTGTAGTGCTCGGTGCACGCTCGAACGGCAAGGTGATGCTGGTCGCCAACTTCAGTCCCGGCGCCGTGGCCTCGGGGCTCGACGCCGGTGCCGTGATCGGCCAGATTGCGCCGATCGTCGGCGGTGGCGGGGGAGGCAAGCCGGAGATGGCTCGCGCGGGCGGTAAGGATCCCTCGCGTCTTTCAGAGGCTCTGTCGGCTGCGGCAGACCTGATCAAGAGCGCCGCAAACGGAACGTGAAGGTCTTGGCGCTCGACTATGGGCGCGCAAGGACCGGAGTCGCCGTCAGCGATCCGACCGGTCAGATCGCGCGACCGATTGGGTCCGTCTCGCGGGTCGATACCCCGGACGGGCAGGCCGAACTCGACAGCATCATCGAACGCGAGCAGCCGGCGATCGTGTTGGTGGGCGAGCCACGGCTCATGTCCGGCCAAACCGGTACCCAGGCGCGGGCGTCACGGGGATTTGCAGGACGTTTGCGGGCGCGCCTCGACGTGCCGGTGCAGCTCGTGGACGAACGGATGACAACTGTCGCTGCCGAACGTCGAGCCAATAATGGCGCTGATAGCGACACCGACAGCCTGGCGGCGTGTCTGCTGGTCGAGGCATACTTGGCCACGGTTCGATGAGCAAACGCCGCCGCAGACCAGACCGCGATCGCTCTTCCCGCGCTTGGCGGGGACCGGAGCTCGAACGCGTGCACGATAGGCACAAGGAACGACGCAACTTCCGTCGCGCGAAGGCGCGGCGTCGCCAGACCGTCACGTGGCTGGTGCTGTTGATCGTTCTCGCCGCGGGTGTCGGTTGGGCTCTGGCCGGGCCGCGCCTCTCGAGCGATACCCCGAGCGAAGCGGAACAGCAGGTCGCCGATGACATCGCGCTGGAGACCGTCAACGTGACGTTCCCGGAGGGGCTGCGTCGCGAGGACATGGCCGACATCGTTGCTGAGCAGACGAGCATCCCAGCTGAGGACTATCTGGCCGCCACGGCCCCGGGGCCGCGCGGTCGCGCTCTCGCCAAAACGAAGGAGCCCACCAGCCTGGAGGGCTATCTCTTTCCGGCGACCTACGAGGTCAACAAGCTCACCACGGCCGAGGACCTGGTTCAACGGCAGCTCGACGCGTTTGAAGTGAACTCCGCGGGACTGGACTACTCCTACGCCACGGAACGGAACCTGACTCCGCACGAGGTGCTCAGCATCGCGGCGATGGTCGAGCGCGAGGTGCAGCTGCCCGAGGAGCGAGAGATCGTCGCCGGTGTCATCTACAACCGTCTGCGCAACGGGATGCTGCTCGGTATCGACGCAACCGTCCAGTACGCGGCCGGGGAGTGGAAGTCGGAGATAACGGCGGCCGACCTCCAGAGCGACTCGCCGTACAACACGCGAAAATTCTTCGGCCTACCGCCGGGCCCGATTGCCAGCCCAGGCATAGCGAGCATCGTTGCCGCCGCGCGACCGCAGGAGCACGACTTCCTCTACTACGTCGCAAAGAGCGACGGCTCCGGCGCGCACTCCTTTGCGCGCACCGAGGCCGAGTTCCAGGAACAGGTCGCCGAGTTCCGCGCCAACAGCGGCTGACGCACGAAAATCTGCTGAGGACTCCGCAGTGACCATCGATGGCCACACGAAGGTCGCCGGCATCATCGGCTGGCCCGTTGAGCATTCGCTTTCGCCGGCGATGCACAATGCGGCTTTCGAAGCCCTGGATCTGAATTGGGTCTACGTAGCCTTTCCCGTCGCCCCTGAAGGCGTGGGTGAGGCGCTGACCGGTCTCGCGGCGGCGGGCTGCGCCGGACTCAACGTCACGATTCCGCACAAGCAGGCGGTGATCCCCTACTGCTCGTCGGTCTCGGATGCGGTTGAGGCGATCGGCGCCGCGAACACCCTCATCCCGGATGGCGATGGGGGGTTCAGGGCCGATAACACCGACGCGGCGGGGTTCCTGAGAGCCCTCGACGCTGCGGCGACGATCGACCTCAGCAGGGCGCAGGCGCTGGTGATCGGTGCCGGCGGCGCCGCTCGCGCGGTGGCTTGGGCGCTGCGATCGCGTGGGGCGCGTCTGCTTGTCAGTAATCGCACCGACACGAAGGCGGCGGCACTCGGGCCAACGGTGCCCTTCTCGGCTTCGGCGTTGGATGAGGCGTGCTCATCCGTCGACCTGGTCGTGAATTGCACCAGCCTCGGGCTCGACGGCGATGAGGTCCCGGAGGATCTGCCGCTTGACGGGCTTCGCTCCGGCCAGATCGTTGCGGACATCGTCTATCGCCCCGGCGGGACGCCATGGCTTGCCGCGGCGGCCCAACGCGGTGCGATCACCGTCGACGGGCTCGGGATGTTGTTGCACCAGGGCGCTGATTCATTCACTCAATGGACCGGTGCCGAGCCGCCCGTTGAGGCGATGAAGCACGCGCTCAGGCGCGCGACCTAGGCCGAGGACTGCGGCTCTACCCAGCGACCGGGATCCGGTACATCCAAGACGCCGTCCTGTGCCCTGCCACGAAGGGCCGCGACGACCGCTGGGCAGAACTGACGCCCCGCCTGTCGCTGGCATTCGGCAAGGGCATCATCAATCGCCGTGGGCTGCTGGTAGGGGCGGGCGCTGGTCATCGTGTCCCAGGCGTCCGCTAGGGCGAGCACGCGGGCTCCTTCAGGGATGTTCGTGCCTGCGAGTCGGTCGGGGTAGCCGGTGCCGTCCCAGCGTTCGTGATGACCCCGGATCCAGCTGGCCTGCTCAGGAGTAAGAACCTCGCAGGCGATCTGAGCTCCGAGAGCCGGGTGAGTTCGTACCAGCTCGTACTCGTCCGCTGACAGTCGTCCACGCTTCTGGAGGACCTCATCCGGCACACCGATCTTGCCGACGTCGTGGAGCAAACCGGCCTCGCGCATCTGTGTGATGCCGCGAGGGCTCCAGCCGAGGCTGCCGGCGAGTCGACATGCCAGGTCGGCAACCCGCTCGGAATGCAGCAGCGTTGAATGATCCTTGGCATCAACGGTACGAGCGAGCGCAAGGATCGCCGACCGTGCGCGCAGCTGAGCGTCGAGCGATCTCTGCTCGTCCACTTCCATCACGTCGAGCGGGGAATCGGAGTAGGCCACGGCCACGTCTCGGCCCCTCGCCTTCGCCCAGTAGAGAGCGCGGTCTGCGCAGCCCATCAGCTCCCGCGCCCCTCCCGCCTCGGCGAGCGAGCAGACGCCTACGCTGACGGTCATGGTTCCCGCGGGGCCAAGTTCTTCGCTCGCGACGGCTCGACGGGCGCGCTCAGCGGCGGTCAGGGCTCCGATGGCATCGGTCTCCGGGAGCAGCCACGCGAACTCCTCTCCGCCGATGCGAGCCACCAGCTCTCCCTGTCGAGCCAGCTGCCGCAAGCGCTCGGCAACCTCTTTCAGGGCCTCGTCTCCGGCCTCGTGACCAAAGGAGTCGTTGACCGACTTGAAGTGGTCGATGTCGACGATCGCGAGCGACAGATCGCGTTCGTATCGCTCAGCCCGAGCAGCCTCGGAACGGAGACGCCGCTCGAAGAGTCGTCGATTCGGCAAGTTCGTCAGAGGGTCGGTACTGGCCTCTTCCTCGAGTGTCTTTCGGATCTGGGCGCCGGAGATTCCCAGCGAGACCAGGTCCGAAAACCGCTGGAGCTTGAACTCGGCGTCCGCCGCGAAGGTCTCGCTCGCGCTGCCTCGCACGGTGAGCATGGCGCCCCAGAGCTGATTCCCGACCCAGATCGGAGCGGCGATGCCGCAGCCGTAGTGGGCGGGCACGATGGCTCGGCTCTCGGCGTCCTCGTCCAGCAAGCGCGCGTAGTCGTCGGTGCGGGCCGCGCGCCCGGTGCGCGCGACCCGCGCGATGGATCGATTTCCGACGAGGGGATATCGCACGCCGATGCCGCTTTCGGTACCCCACCGGCCGACGACTTCAGCGTGGCCGTCGTCGAACACGGTCACGCTCGCGGTCTCTCCGTCGAGCAGCCGGGCCGCTTCCTCTGCGACCATGTTGAAGATTGTGGCGGGCTCGGCTCCTCGGGCGATGGCGGTCGCGACCCGCCGCAGGGCGGCTTGCTCCTCAGCCACCTCGGCGTTCACCCTGGATTTCGTCATGGCCTCCCGGTAGAGCACGGCCCCTGAGATGGCGAGCGCGGTCACGCTGGCCACGGCAAGCGCACTATCGGCGTCCTCCGGTGAGATCTCGCGGGGGTGCTCGTAGCAGGCCACCAGCATGCCGGTGCGCTCCTGATTCGCCGGAGGCCCCCCGAGTTGCGCGGCGATGACCGCGCCCATCGCGCAATCTCGTGCCCAGACACCGATCGGGCCATCGGCGTCCGCGCAATCCTCGTCGGTGTAAATGCGGCCCCCTGCGGACTGCAGCGCCGACCAGACGGGGCACTCCTCGACCGGAAGTCCGGCGTAGTGCTCGACCAGTCGGCTTCGCGCCTCTTCGGAACCCCCGGCTACCAGCGCATCAGTCATAACGGACCCCTCGATCAAGAGGCAGGCGGCGAAGTCGGCGCCAAGCGCTCGTTGAGCGGCGAGTGCCGCGTCTTCGGCGACCGAGCGAGTGAACTCGTCGGAATTCTTGGGCCACTGCGGAAGCGTGGTGGGGAAGGTGGGCGTCACGGCGAGCTAACCCGAACGGGTGTCAGACCGTTGAGATTGACGAGATCGGACGATATTCCGTGTTGATCCCGGGTTTAACTGACCGGAGGTTCAGCCGGCGGGCCGGCGAGCGGCCGGACGGGAGCAAGCATCCTGTTAGCCCTGGGCGATCTCCTCACGCTCGGGAAACATCCAGTCTGACAACGCTTACCTCTTGCGGACGCGACCGAAAGATCTCGCCGCGAGAGTGCCCGCGTCGGATCCCGTGAGGTCTCCCTGGCACCGAAGCGGTCGTCCCCCGCTACGTGTCAGGGGTCGCGGGTCATGAATGACCGGACCATTGGGGACGCCTTGGGAAGCGACAAGATCGATACGCGCATCGAGTTGCTTGCGACGTTGCTGCTCTCGCTCGCAACCATTGCGACGGCTTGGAGCGTGTACGAGGCGGCGCGTTGGAGCGGCGTCCAGGCGGTTCAGTTCAGCGTCGCCGGCTCCGCCCGTACGAGCGCCGCGGCGCAGCTGACGGTGGGTGCCGAGCTCGGAAGCTTGGATTCCGCGGTGTTCTCCGAGTACATGAAGGCAGAACGCGATGGTGATTTCCGCGCCCTCTCCGATCTCCAATCGACCTTCTTCCGCGAGGAGTTTCGCCAAGCGTTCGACGCATGGAGAAACCAGCCGGACCGCAGTGTCGCTCGTTCGCCCTTCGAGATTTCGGCCGCCGGGGCCGGTCAGGCAATCGCCGATCGGTTCTGGCACTCGCGGTTCGACAGTTCCGAGCCCGCGACCGCACCGCTGATGGAGCGGAGCGGCTATGAACCGTCGGCGTTCGCACGCAGCGACGAACTCAATGGCCAGGCAGATCTCGCCCGTGAAGAGGCCAAGGAGGCGAATCAGACCTCGGACAACTACGTCCTTACGACGGTGCTGTTTGCCTGCGTGCTCTTCTTTGCCGGGATCTGCACGAAGTTCGCCTCACGGATGCTCCAGGTCGCCACGATCGCGATCGGTTCGACGCTGTTTTTCACCGGATCGATAGTGCTCGCGCAGCTGCCGTACCACTAATCCGAAAAACCCTCTGGCTTTCGCCGGTAGTCTCTCGGCGGCCCGTCAGCGCCCGGGGAGGGCACGGCGGCGAGAGATGATCGACAAGGGGACAGTGAGATGAGCGACGAGCCGCAGTACCTGCCGGACACGGTGGCGCTTCACGGTGGGCAACAGCCCGATCCGACGACGAACGCCCGCGCGGTGCCGATCTACCAAACGGTCGGATACGAATTCAACGACGCCAAGCACGCAGCAGACTTGTTCGCGCTGGCCGTTCCGGGGAACATCTACACCCGGATCATGAACCCGACCTGGGATGTGCTGGAGCAGCGCATCGCCGCGCTCGAGGGCGGGATCGCCGGCTGCGCGACCGCCTCTGGTCAGGCAGCGGTCACCTACTCGGTGCTGAATGTCTGTCGCGCCGGCGACAACATCGTCTCGGTCTCGCAGCTTTATGGCGGCACCTACAACCTGTTCGCCCACACGCTGCCGCAGTTCGGCATCACGGTGAAGTTCGTGGACGCCGACGACCCGGGGGCTCTTGCCGCCGCCGTCGACGAGAACACCAAGCTGGTGTTCGCCGAGACGATCGGCAACCCGCGACTGAACGTCGTCGACATCGACGCGTGGTCAGAGGCCGCTCACGCGCAGGGTCTGCCACTGATCGTCGACAACACCGTCGCGACACCGATCCTTTGTCGTCCGTTCGAGCACGGAGCGGACGTCGTCGTCCAGTCTCTGACGAAGTACATCGGCGGCCACGGCACCTCGATTGGCGGCATGGTGATCGACAGCGGGAGCTTCGACTGGACCGCTCACGCGGACCGCTACCCGGGGCTCACCAAGCCCGATCCGTCGTACCACGGCGTGGTCTGGTCTGACGCGCTTGGACCCGCGGCCTACATCGGTCGCGTACGGACCGTGCTGCTGCGCAACACCGGCGCGGCGCTTTCGCCATTCAACGCGTTCCTGCTCCTCCAAGGTGCGGAGACATTGGGCCTGAGGATGCAGCGTCACACCGAGAACGCGATGGCTGTCGCGAAGCACCTGGAGAGCCACTCGGCTGTCGAATGGGTCTCGTATCCGGGCCTTGCGTCCTCGGATCACCACGAAGTTGCGAGTCGCATGCTCGACGGCGGATACGGTGCGCTGGTGACCTTCGGAATCAAGGGCGGTCGCGAGGCCGGCGAGAAGTTCATCAACTCGATCTCGCTGTTCAGCCACCTCGCCAACATCGGAGACGCGAAGTCTCTCGCCATCCACTCGGCGAGCACGACTCACTCGCAGCTCAACGAGGAAGAGCTCGCGTCGGCCGGCGTGTCTCAGGACATGGTGCGCCTGGCCGTGGGGATCGAGAACATCGAGGACATCCTCGCCGACCTCGACGCCGCGCTGGCGGCGTAGCTGAGCGACTCCGCGATGACACGGGCCACGGCCGGCTCGGTCGGCCTGGTCGAGACCCAGCAGGTCGTCCTCTTTGATGGGGACGACCCGCTTGTCTTCGAATCCGGCGCGACCCTCGGCCCTGTCGAGGTCGCCTACGAAACCTACGGTCAGCTCAACGCCGACCGCTCCAACGCGGTCTACATCTGTCATGCGCTGACCGGAGACGCCCATGCCGCGGGCTTCCACGAAGGTAGTGAGCGTCCGGGGTGGTGGGACAACCTCATCGGTCCGGGCAAGCCGCTGGACACGGATCGGTACTTCGTCATCTGCTCCAACCTGCTGGGCGGGTGCCAAGGCACCACCGGCCCCTCATCGATCGATCCGGCCACGGGCGAGCAGTACGGGCTCCGGTTCCCCCTGTTCACGATGAGCGATCTCGTAAAGGTCCATCGCGCGCTGGTGCGGCACCTGGGGATAGAGAAGGTCCTGGCCATCGTCGGCGGATCACTTGGAGGGATGCAGGGCCTGCAGTGGGCACTCGACGCTCCGGGAGAGGTGGCATCGGTCCTCGCCGTCTGCGCCTCCAGCCGTCTGACAGCCCAGAACATCGCGTTCTCGGCGGTCGCACGCGAGGCGATCATGCGCGATCCTGATTTCCACGATGGCGACTACGGGCGGAAGGGTGTCGCACCGACCGGTGGTCTGGCGGTGGCGCGCATGATGGCCCACATCACGTATCTGTCCGAGGAATCCATGCGGACGAAGTTCGGGCGGCGTTTTCAGGACTCGGCGGAGCCGCGCTTCGGCTTCGACGTCGACTTCCAGGTTGAGTCCTATCTGCACTATCAGGGCGAGAGCTTCCTGAAGCGTTTCGACGCCAACAGCTACCTCTATCTCACGCGCGTCATGGACTACTTCGATCTGTTCGAAGACATGGAGCAGGCTGCCGCGCGCCTGGAGCAGCTCGACACCCGTTTCCTCGTGCTGTCCTTCGACTCCGACTGGCGTTTTGACACCAGCCACTCTCGCGAGATCGTGCGGGTGCTCGCCGCGCACCATGTGCCGGTGACCTTCCGAGAGATCCGATCGCCTCATGGTCACGATTCATTCCTGCTCGAGGTGCCGGAATACCACCGCACCGTGGCGGGTTTCATGGATCGTCTGGCCGACGAGGTGGAGCACAAAGGATGGGCGTGATGCGCCCCGACCAAGATGTGCTGGCGGGTCTCGTCCCGGCCGGCTCCCGCGTCCTCGATCTCGGATGTGGCGATGGCGCGCTGCTCAAGCACCTGATCGATGCGAAGGGGTGCTCGGGGCAGGGCGTCGAGGTCAGCCCGGAGGCCTTCCACGCCGCGGTGGCGCGCGGTATCCCTGTCGTACAGGCCGACATCGACGAAGGCTTGGCGGATTTCGCGGACCAATCCTTCGATGTCGTCCTGCTGTCTCAGACTCTTCAATCGGTGTATCGGCCGAGCCTCGTCATGAGGGAAGTGATGCGGGTCGGGCGCCGGGGCATCGTGTCGTTCCCGAACTTCGGCCATTGGCAGTCTCGAGTGAAGCTCCTGCTGCTTGGGCGAATGCCCGTCACCAAGGCGTTGCCGAATGAGTGGCATGACACCCCGAACATCCGTCACTGCACCATCAGTGACTTCGAGCGCCTGGTCATGCGCGAGGGGCCGTGGCAGATCACGGAGCGCCGATATCTCGACGGTGCCGGAAATGCGGCCAATGGGATGACTGGGCGGGCTCCGAACCTGCTCGCCGCGGGTGCCGTTTTCGCCCTTGGCTAAGGGTTAGCTGGCCGCAGCCTCGCGAGCTCTCGCTCCGAGCGCGCGCGCCAGGGCGCCGACGGTAACCACGCCGACCAGCGCGCCGTCGACCGCGACCGGAATGCGGTCGAGCCCGCCACCGAGTTGGGCGGCGGCCTCTGCAAGCAGGTCGTCAGGCTCCACCACCGGCACATCCGCGATGGGGCGCATGACGTCCCCGACCGCGAGGGTGCTCCAAGACTCGCGCGGTAGACCCGCCACCGTTGCGGGCGAGGCGACTCCAACCAGGAGGCCACCGGCGAGCACTGGGTAGCTGGCACCCCTTGGGCTGAAGATGGTGAGGTCGACGAACTCCGTCGGAGGTGTGGTGCTGTCGAGTTCGATTTAAGATCGCGTCATGACATCTCGTCTTCGTTGATATACGTGTACATTGT
>CAMYIK010000087.1 GCA_947258365.1 uncultured Thermoleophilia bacterium
CCCGACAGCACGCGGCGTGGCGATTGCCGGTGGCTTGACCTTGGCCCCGAAAGCCCTGCGGCGCCTGCAAGCACGGAACGCTTCGAGGTAGCTGTGCAACGGCTCTTGGCGATTCCCGAGGTTTAGTCACCCGAAAGAGTTGCCGATATCGGGAGGGATGGAACTTCCCTCTGGACCTCTTCTGATCGTCTCGCCCCACCTCGACGATGCGGTCTTCTCGTGCTCGGCCCTGCTTGGACGCGGGGAACCGGCCGAGGTGCTCGTCGCCTTCGCCGGCTTTCCCAACCCGCCGCACAATGGCGAGGCAGAATGGATCGGTCGAGCCATGTTCGACTGGCTGCGCCGCTCACAAGGCGGCACGATCGCGCTGCCGGCCGGAGCCGGTGCGCGAGATCAGTGGTGGCGCCGCGGTCGCGAGGATCGGCCCGCCCAGGACCCGGACCACGTGTTCACCAGAGACACCGGCCTATCCGTGCTGAGTGGCATCTCCGGAGTACGGCTGTGGCTCTACGAAGAGTTCCCCTTGATGGCGGGCGGTCGCGCTGATGGCGCTGTGAAGAAGCTCTGCACCAGCCTTGGTCTCAACGCAGGACCATTCGCTTTCACGGTCAATCGACGCGACAAAGCGCTGCGTGCCGGTGTGTTCCGCTCTCGACGCGCGGAACTCGGTCACGACGTCGGCCCCGCGAGCCTGCCGGTGACCGAGCGCTACTGGGCGCTCTCGGCGCGCTGAGGGCTCCTATACCCACGCCGGGGCGCGCTAGTCATTGGTATGTGTTGATTTTGGCGCTTCGTTCCTAGCGTGACCGCCATGTTCATGGCACTCCCAGACAAGGACGTCTCGGCATGACCACTCTCGATCTCATCCGGCGCGGCTCACGCTCCGAGGCGAATGCGCAGCTTGCGCGCCTGACGCGCGCGCCCTCCGTGGCCCTGATGACGGTCGATCTCATCGTGCTCAGCGCCATTCTGGTCGGTGTCGGACTTCTGGTCGGCGGATCGAGCGCGCTACTGCTGGCGATCGTCGTAACGGTGAGCGCGCCGTTGGGCTTCACCATCGCGGAGCTGTACGGCAGCGTGCGGTCGAAGGCGGACGCGATCGGCGAGCTGCGACGCACCATGGCCGCGATCACGGCCATGGTGCTGGCATGGCTCGTGATCGGACTGATCGTCGCCCCTGATTCGATTGATCGAGGCGTCGGGCTCGTGGCCGCGGCCGCGGTTCTCCTGGCCGGACCGATCACGATCGCCACGCGACGAGCGGCTCGCCATCGCTTGGCGCGCCGCGCGCCGGAGCGCGTCTTGATCATCGGAGCAGGCGCGACCGGTCAGACGATCGCCGCACAGATCGCCGCCGGATCACGGGGCGAGGTCGAGGTTGCCGGATTCGTCGATGATGACCCCCGGCCGCTACGGGAGGACATCGGCACGCTGCCAGTACTTCCGGAGGCCGACCTGGTGCGCGCCATCGACGAAACCCAGGCCACCCGCGTCGTGCTGGCGTACACCCGCCGGCCCGCAGCCGAAGTGCTCGCTCAGATTCGTGAGTGCAGCTCTGGCGACATCCGTCTGGCCGTTGTGCCGCGCCTCTATGAGATGACTCCGACCCACGCGTCCGTCTCCGAAATCGGAGGCCTGCCGGTCATCGATCTCGCGAGCGCCCGCCTATCGCCTGCGGCCCTGCGAGCCAAGCGGGTCATGGACCTGATCATCACCTCGGCCGCCTTGACCGTCTTTGGTCCGCTGATGCTGATGATCGCGCTTGCCATCAAGCTCGATTCGAAGGGTCCGGTGTTCTTTCGGCAGGAGCGTCTGGGCTACCAAGGCCGCCCGTTCACGATCTTCAAGTTCCGCAGCATGCGCGTCGACGCGGAGAAGCTGCGTATGGACATGGCTCACCTCAACGAGATGAACGGCAGCGGTCCGCTGTTCAAGATGAAGACCGACCCCCGTGTCACTCGCACCGGTCGGTTTCTGCGCAAGACAAGCCTCGACGAGCTTCCTCAGTTGCTGAACGTCATGAACGGCAGCATGAGCCTGGTTGGCCCCCGCCCGTTCGTCACCCACGAGGCCGAGCAGATCGACGGTTGGGCCGCACGCCGGCTGGACCTGATGCCGGGCATCACCGGCCTCTGGCAGGTCGAGGGTCGCAACGACGTTCCGTTCGAGGACATGGTTCGCCTGGACTACACCTACGTCGCCAACTGGTCGCCGTGGTGGGACCTGCGAATTCTCATGCAGACCATCCCAACCGTGATCACGGGAAAGGGAGCGAGCTGATCAAGCGCTAGCCCCTGCTGACGGGGCCGCGATCGGTCACAGCTCGGCTATCCTGCGCGGCCGTACATTGTCTCGTAGGTGGAGTAGGCAATCGGTCTCAGAGTGATGAAGTTCGGCGGCAGCTCTGTCGCCGACGCAGAGAAGATCACCAACGTCGCGGGGCGCATCGCCGTGGCGAGGGAGTCGGGCGACGATGTCGTCGCGGTGGTTTCCGCGCGCGGCAAGACCACCGACTCGTTGGTCTCGATGGCTCAGGAGATCTCCTCGAATCCGAATCCGCAAGAAATGGACATGCTCCTTTCGACGGGCGAGCGGATCTCGTGTGCCCTCATGGCGATGGCCCTTCACGACCGCGGTCACGACGCCCGGTCGTTCACCGGATCTCAAGCCGGCATTCTCACCGACGGCTCGCATACCAAGGCGAAGATCGTCGACATCAAGGCCGACCGCCTTCGCGAAGCCCTCGACGACGATCAGATCGTCCTCGTCGCCGGCTTCCAAGGTATGTCGCGCGAGCACAACGTGACCACTCTCGGTCGCGGCGGCAGCGACACCACTGCGGTGGCGCTCGCCGCAGGTCTGGACGCCGATGTCTGCGAGATCTACACCGACGTGACCGGCGTTTTCACCGCCGACCCCCGTGTGGCGCCAGAGGCCGTGAAGCTCTCCACCCTCAGCCATGAGGAGATGCTGGAGATGGCCGCCATGGGCTCGCGGGTGCTCGCATTGCGTAGCGTGGAGTTTGCTCGCAACCATGATGTTCCCCTACATGTGCGCTCCTCGTTCAAGCCCGAGGAAGGCACCTGGATCGTGAAGGAGACCCCAGCGATGGAAGACGCGATCGTCTCGGGCATTGCCCACCGCTCCGACGAAGCGAAGGTGACCGTGTCGGGCATCAAGGACAAGCCGGGTGTGGCGGCCGACATCATGACGGCACTCGCCGATCGGCTCGTCAACGTCGACACGATCATCCAGAACGTCAGCGCGGACGGGGCGGCGGACCTCTCCTTCACCGTGCCTCTCGACGAGCTCAAGACGGCCCTCGAGGCCATGGAGAGCCTGCGCGAGACTCTCGGCATCAAGGAGATCTCCTCTGACGACCAGATGGGCAAGGTGAGCCTGGTCGGGGCAGGGATGAAGTCCAATCCGGGTATCGCTGCGAAGATGTTTCGCGCTCTCGCCGCCGAGGAGATCAACCTCGAGATGATCGATACGTCCACCATTCGCATCACCGTCGTGATTCCGCGACGCGACGTGGAGCGCGCGGTGCGCTGCCTGCATGAAGCATTCGACCTGGGCACCGAAGCCGCCCGCCGCGCCAGTGTTTGACGTCGCGGTCGTCGGTGCCACCGGCGCCGTCGGCTCCACCATGCTGCGCGTTCTCGAAGAGCGGGGCTTTCCGGTCACCCGATTGATTCCCCTCGCCTCAGCGCGTAGCGCAGGGCGCGAGCTGGACTATCTGGGCAAGCCGTTTCCGGTTCAAGAGCTCACCGAGGACGCCTTCGAGGGCGTGCAGATCGCGCTCTTTTCCGCCGGCGGTTCCCGAAGCCGAGAGTTCGCCCCCGCCGCCGTCGAGGCCGGTGCGGTCGTCATCGACAACTCGTCGGCCTATCGCATGGACTCCGCCGTGCCGCTGGTGGTGCCCGAGGTCAACGAGAGCGACATCGAAGGCCACAGCGGGATCATCGCCAACCCGAACTGTGTCGCCGCTCCACTCGTCGTCGCTTTGAAGCCGCTTGCCGACGCGGTAGGCCTTGAGCGGATCGTGCTGTCGAGCTACCAGTCGGTCAGTGGTACCGGCGCCGCCGCAATCGAAGAGCTTCGCGCGCAGACCGCCGGGAATCTGGCCGGAGACGAGCCCGAGCCTTCGGTCTATCCCCATCCGATCGCGTTCAACGCCTTGCCGCACATCGACGCCTTCGATGACAACGGCTACACCGGTGAAGAGATCAAGGTCATGGACGAGACCCGAAAGATCCTTGGCCTGCCCGATCTTGCCGTGAGTGCCACCTGTGTCCGCGTGCCCGTGGTGCAGGCTCACTCCATCTCGGTTCAGATCGAGACCAGCGAGAAGCTCGACGCGGAACACGCTCGGCGCCTGCTGATGGCTGCGCCCGGCCTGGTCCTGGTGGACGAGCCAAAGGCGAACCGCTACCCGCTGCCGCGTGAGGCAACCGGGCGCGATGAGGTCTTTGTCGGCCGCATTCGTGAGGACTCGTCCCATCCACGAGGCCTCGCGATGTGGGTCGTGGCCGACAATCTCCGCAAGGGGGCGGCGACCAACGCCGTTCAAATCGCGGAGTCACTTGTTACGAAGGGGTGGCTCTAACTCTCAAGAGAGCCTCAACTCCGGCACAGATCGTCGCGCAAATGTGATTTCATCGTCCTGCCGATCAAATCGCTGCGGTGCCTCACCCGCTCCTCCCGAGCCGCAACATCGTGTTCCGGAGCCCATCGTGAGAGTCGCGTATCTCAGCAGTCGCTATCCGGCGATCTCGCATACCTTCATTCAGCGCGAGGTAGCCGCGCTCCGGCGCCGTGGGGTCGAGGTACAGACCTTCTCGGTTCGTGCGACTCCGGACTCTGAGCTTCTGACCGATGTCGATACCGTCGAGGCTTCGACGACAACCAGCATCCTGCCGATCTCGCCCACCCGGCTGATCAATGTCCATGGCCGAGCGTTTCTGCGCTCCCCGGGCCGCTACTCGGCGACCCTCAGAGACTCATGGCGGCTTAAGACGGGCGGCGCGAAGAGTGCCCTATGGCGTGTGTTCTATTTCGCCGAGGCGATCGTGCTCCATCGGGAGCTCGAGAGCCGCGGCCTTCGCCATCTCCATGTCCACTTTGCCAACGTCGGCGCGGACATCGCGATGCTGATCACTCGCTACGCCGATCGGCCCAAGGATCGGTGGACGTGGAGCTTCACGATGCATGGTCCGACGGAGTTCTACGCCACGGACCGGCATCGCCTCGGCGAAAAGGTCGCGAGCGCGGACGGCGTCGTGTGTATCAGCGACTTCGCGCGCAGTCAGCTGATGCGCTGTAGTGACCCGTCGCACTGGCCGAAGCTCGAGGTCGTCCATTGCGGAATCGACGTCGACCGCTTCGACAGCCCGATCAGGCTGGGCGCCGTAGGGCGTTTGGACGTGCTGTTCGTGGGCCGTCTGGTGGCCGACAAGGGGCCGGAGATCGCGATTCACGCAATCGCTCGCGCGCGGGCGAGCGGACGCGACATACGTCTGACGATCGTGGGGGATGGGCCGGAGCGCGGCAGGTTGGAGAGCCAGGTCGAAGCGCTCGGGCTCCAAGAGGCGATCTCATTCGAGGGCTCGGTTGGGCAGGACCGGATCGGCGACTACTTCCACTCGTGCGACGCCTTCTGTCTCCCGAGCTTCGCCGAGGGAGTCCTCATCGTCCTCATGGAGGCGATGGCAATGCGGCGTCCGGTGGTCACTACGCCGGTTATGGCATCCCTGAATTGGTCGAGGACGGGGTCAGTTGGTTGCTCGTGCGCCCTGGTCGCGACGAGGAGTTGGCTTCGGCGATACAGGCCCTGGCCGATGATCCGGCTCTGCGTGCCCGCCTCGGGGAAACCGCGAGAAGCCGCGTGATCGAGCAGTTCGAGCTCTCGCGATCTGCCGCCCAGCTTCAGGGGCTGCTGGCGGAACGGTCCGATCAGCCCGTCGGCAGCCGCGCTGACGTTTCCGCGGTCGCACAGAGGGCGCCAGAGCCGACGCTCCCTGTGAGAGGCGCGAGCTAGCAGGAGATCCTCACCTCCGTGAGGACGCAGGTGTCGGCGCCGGTGCCACCGAAGCCGGTGTCTCGGCCGGCCCCACCGTTCATACGGTCGTTGCCGGCCTGACCGAACATGACGTCCCGGCCGTTCTCGCCAAGGATCCGGTCGTTGCCGAGGCCGCCGAAGATCCGGTCGTTGCCGCCCGTACCGAACAGTCGGTCCGCGGCCTGACCGCCGCGAATGATGTCCTTGCCGGGGCCACCGCGGATGGTGTCAGCCGCGCCCTGTCCGCTGAGCCGGTCATCGCCTGAGCCACCAGAGACCGCGTCCCTGCCGGCGCCGCCAGTCAGAACGTCGACGCCCCCGCCGCCGAAGAGCTTGTCCGCACCGCTCTCGCCGCCGATCCGGTCATTGCCCAGATTGCCGCTCAAGCGGTCCGGACCGGTGCCGCCGAGGATGACGTCGTTGCCGGCCCGGCCCAAGATCGAATCTGCGCCGGCGCCACCTTGCAGCCGGTCGCTGCCCTGCTGGCCGTTGATCTTGTCGATCCCGGCGCCGCCCCGGATGTTGTCGCTACCGGTGCCACCGTTGCCGGTGTCGTTGCCGCTGCCGAGGTTGATGTTGTCGTTGCCCTTTTCGCCGTTGGCGACGTCGTTGCCCGAGCCCATCACAAGGGAGTCGTTCCCGAGGTCGCCGTCCGCGACATCGTTGCCCGCCGCGCCATCGACATTGTCGTTGCCGGCGCCGGCTTCGAGCTTGTCGTCACCTGGGCCGCCGCGAATGGTGTCGTCGCCGCCTTCGCCAAAGATGCGGTCATTGCCGTCGTTACCGACGCCGATGTCGTTGCCGTCGCCGAGGCAGATGACATCCGCGCCACCGTTGCCGATCACCGTGTCGTTTCCGCCGAAGGAGATGATCACGTCGTTGCCGGCAGTGCCTTCCAGGAGGTCGTTCCCGGTCGTCCCTTGAATCGTTGGCTGCAAGCCTCCGCAGGTGAAGACTTCCCCGGTCCCACCACCGATGGCATAGCTGGCCGAAGCGCCGAGGGCCACGGCGGCGGCGACTGCCGACAGCACCTTCACACGTCGTTTCAACACGGGTGTCCTCCTGATCGTCGTCGAAGCACAGACGCCCCGACGTCCCCGCCCCTGAGCAGAACAGACACCCCTCGGGCAGGGCAACAAGAACGCACCACGTGTTGCAGTTCTGGCGATTTCCGCCACGGATTGCCCGCAAGAACGGGCTCTGATCTAGTTGTAGCGGCGGTAGACCACTTTGGAGGGCGGGCCTTCCAGATAGCTCTCGACCCCGTTGTCCAGTGCGGCGCGGTACACGCCGAGCGCGCCGTCGAAGGCCTCGATCGTCTCTGCGACCTCTGCCGGCCCGTATGAGAAACACACCATCAACGATGGGGCCAGGACCCCGCGTACGGCGAGTTCCTGCAGGAGCAGGGTCCGAAACTCCTGCGACGGCTCACCTTCGCCATCGCGCGAGGTGAACAGCATGGCGCAGTCTCTGCCAAGCAGCTCCACTTGGTCGCCCACGCCATGCCGATCGATGACCTGGGTCAACTCCGCTCGTAGCTGGGCGCCTATCGCGTAGATGTGGTCGATGACGTCGCGCTCCCGGAAGACGTCGATGACCGCCATGGCCGCACCAAGTGCGGCCGATTCCGCGCCGTGGGTCGTCGAGAGCAGGAAGACCCGTTCCTTCTCGTGATCGATGCCGCCGAGTTCCATGACCTCGCGTCTGCCGAGCATCGCCGAAAGGCCGAACCCGTTGGCCATGCCCTTGCCGATCGTGGTGATGTCGGGGCGGATGCCAAAGATGCTCTGTGCTCCGTTGAGCGACCAGCGATAGCCGGTGGTCATCTCATCGAAGACCAGGAGGGCGCCGTTGACCCGACAGAGCTCAGCCAGCTTCTCCAAGAAGCCGTCAGTGGGCTCGATGTGGCGCGCCGGTTCCATCATCAGACACGCGACATCGCCGGGGTGTCGAGCGAATAGGGCGTCGACGCTCGCGATGTCGTTGTAGTGGAAGCCCTCGGTGAACATGACCGCCTCGGAGGGGATCCCTCCGTCGACCGGCGTAACGCCCATGGCCCAATCGTCGTAGCTGTAGAAGGGGTGATCCGAGCAGATGCCGACGACGCGCCGGCCCGTATGGGCGCGCGCGAGTTTCACCGCGGCGGTGTTCGCCGTGCTGCCGTCCTTGGTGAACTTGATCATCTCGGCGCCATCGAAGAGGCCGAGAACCGCCTCGGCCGCCCGCACCTCGATCTCCGCTGGGCGGTTGAAGTTGTTGCCCATCGACGCTGCCGCCTGTGCGGCGGCCACGATCTCCGGGAAGCCATGCCCCAGGGTCACGGTTCGCTGGCCGGGGGCGTACTCGATGTACTCGTTGCCGTCCACGTCCCAGATCCGGGCGCCCTCACCACGCGCGATCAGCGCCGGACTGTTCACCGGATATTGGTCGTCGCCCTTGGAGTAGGTGTGACAGCCACCCGGAATCAGCGCGTGCGCACGGGCCTGCAACTCGCGAGAGATGGGCCCGGGGGCGCGGGCGGCGCTGGCGTGGGTTGTCATTGGGCGGCCTCCAGTTGCTGGTGGTTGCTGCCGATGCATCGGCTGTAAGCCAATTTCACGTTAGCTCGCCGGCACTCGACTCTTGGCTACCCATCCGGGGCATCTGGAGCCGCGCGGGCCTTCCGGTCTGAACGAACGACGAGCACCGCTCGTCCCCCAATCGAGCTATCTAATGACTCAACGCTCCAGATTCCCCGGCCTTCCCGCACTCCTCGAGGAGAAATAGACATGCGCGTGCTTCTTACTGGCCATCAGGGCTACATCGGCGCGGTCGCCTCCAGCGTGCTCGCCGACGCCGGCCACGACCTCGTCGGCCTCGACAGCGGCCTCTATGCGGGATGTGACTTCGGCGAAGCCGCGCCCGAGCTGCCGACGCTGCCGGTTCGTGACGTGCGAGACGTCACCGCGGAGCACCTCGAGGGCTTTGACGCGGTGGTGCACCTCGCGGCGATCTCCAACGATCCGATCGGGGAACTGAACTCCGACACCACCTATGAGGTCAATCACCGCGCCTCGGCCGAGCTCGCGGCAACGGCGAAGAGCGCAGGAGTGGGACGGTTCGTCTTCTCCTCGTCCTGCTCGCTCTACGGCGCCGCCGGCGATGAGGTGCTGGATGAGACGGCGGGTTTTGACCCCGTCACCGCCTACGGAGAGTCAAAGGTCCTGGCCGAACAGGACATCAGCCCCCTGGCTGACGACAGCTTCACGCCGACCTACCTGCGCAACGCCACTGTCTACGGCGTGTCCCCTCGACTCAGGGGCGACGTCGTCGTGAACAACCTGGCCGGAGTGGCCTATTGCACCGGACACGTGCTGATGAAAAGCGATGGCACGCCCTGGCGCCCACTCGTTCACGTCAAGGATGTCTGCCGCGCCGTCGCGGCCGTGCTCGAGGCACCTCGCGAGCTCGTCCACGACGAGGCCTTCAACGTCGCGACGGAGGCGGAGAACTACCGCATTTCGGAGGTCGCCGAGATCGTCAAGAACGCGATTCCCGGCACGGAGATCACCTATGCCGAGGACGCGGGACCTGATCTGCGGTGTTACCGCGTCACCGGAGCGAAGCTCGCAGATCGCCTGCCGGACGCGACGCCACGCCACACGGTTCCCGAAGGAGTCGCCGAGCTCGTGGATGCCTTCGCCGAACGCGGCCTGCGGGAGGGCCAGATCGAGAGCTCCCGCTTCACCCGTCTGCGGCGCATCGACGAGCTGCGCTCAGCCGGCAAGATCGACGACCGGCTGCGGTGGGTCAACGGCGCGTGAGCGTCCCCTTTGCCACAAACCTGAGCGCCGACTTTGATGCCCGCGCCGCGGGTGCGCAGATGCACGCGCTCATGGCGGAGTTGATGCCCCTTCCGCGAAGCCTTACCGGTGAGGGAGTGCGCCAGACGCTGGCGCGGATCGCCGCAGACGTCGAGGTACAGGTCCGTGAGGTGCCAAGCGGCACGCCGCTGTTCGATTGGACCGTCCCCGATGAGTGGAACCTGCGCGACGCCTGGGTTACGGGCCCGGACGGAAAGCGGGTCCTCGACCTCGCCGATTCAACGCTTCACGTCGTCGGCTACAGCGACCCGATCTCGGCAACGCTGTCGCGCGCGGAGCTGCTCGAGCACGTGCACACGTTGCCGGAGCACCCCGGATGGGTCCCCTACCGCACCTCCTATTGGGAGCGAGGCTGGGGGCTCTGCATGAGCTACGACGCCGCCGCGGCGCTGCCGGATGGCGACTACGAGGTGAGGATCGACGCCTCGCTGCAGCCGGGCAGCCTCACCTACGGCGAGATCGTGATTCCTGGCCACACCGACCAGGAGGTCGTCGTCTCCACTCCGGTCTGTCATCCCGGACTGGCCAACGACAATCTGTCCG
>CAMYIK010000088.1 GCA_947258365.1 uncultured Thermoleophilia bacterium
AGGGCATGAGTCATGACGCGACGGAAGAGAATCTCCAGGCGCGGACACGCGGAACGCTTCTCATGGCCTATTCGAACAAGCTCGGCGGCATCGTGCTGGCGACCGGAAACAAGAGCGAGACGGCCGTCGGCTACGCCACGCTGTACGGTGACATGGTCGGAGCCATCTCACCCATCAAGGACCTACCGAAGACGTGGGTCTATCGCTTGGCGAGATGGCGCAACGCGTTCGAGGGGCGTGAAGTCATCCCGTCCAGCAGCATCGAGCGGCCGCCGACCGCGGAGCTTCGCCCGGACCAGCTCGATTCGGACAGCCTGCCGCCGTATGACGAACTCGACGCGATCCTCGAGGCATATGTCGAGCGGGGGTTGGGGGCGGACGAAGTCGCGCAAGAGACTGGGATCAACGCCGCTACTGTCCATGAGGTCATCCAAATGGTCGACCGGGCCGAGTACAAACGTCGGCAGGGCCCATTCGGAATCAAGCTCACTCCCAAGGCGTTCGGCCGCGATCGCCGAATGCCCATCACGAATCGTGATTCGCCCTAGAACTCCGCTGCTCGCCGCGCTGCTGGCGCTCGCCGTCGCCGCCCCGTCCGCTGGGGCGCTCGCCGAGGCCGAGCCGCAGTTGTTGGTGAGCTTTTCCGACTCTCCTGGTGCCGAGCAGGCCAGCGAGCGTCTTGAAGGTCTCGGCGAGGTCAGGGCAACGCTTCCCGAAGCCGGTATCTGGGCGGTGAGCCCCAGGACGGGGAGTGCCTCACGTGCCCAAGCGCTGCGCCGCCCCATGGTCACCAGCGCGGAGTGGTCGCTTCAACACCGCAGCGACGAGTTGGCGAAGGTGCCGGCATTGCCCTTGCCCAAGAAGTTCGGCACACCGCGCGACCCGTTCTTCCGCAAGGACCAGCAGTGGGGACTGTTCGGCAAGGCCTACTGGATGCCCCGCGTGGCCGCGCGTAGTGCGCGTCCGCGAATCGCTGTACTCGACAGCGGGATCGATCCCACGCACGAAGAGTGGAAGGGTGCAGCCGCCGACGCCTCCCCGCTCGTGGCCGGTCGCTCGACCATCCGCTCCGCGAACAAGTGGCAGGACTGGGGCATCGAAGGGCACGGCACCCATGTGGCGGGCGTCGCGGCCGCGCCCGCGAATGGGGTGGGCATCGTCGGTGTCGCCCCGGCAGTGGATCGGCAGGCTGAGGTAGTCCCGGTGCAGATCGCCGACCAGCAAGGCCGCTCTACCGACGAGACCATGATCAGAGGCATTCGGTGGGCGGTTAATCGAGGCGCCCGGGTGATCAACATCTCTGCCGGTGGCCCGGGCTATTCATCCGCCTTCCAGGAGGCCATCTACTGGGCGACCGAGCGCGACGCGGTGGTCGTGGCGTCGGTGGGCAACGAGGGCGCCATCTCAAAGGGGCTGATCAACTATCCCGCCGGCTATCGCCGGGTGATCGGTGTTGGCGCGATCTGCGACGGCAATCCGACGACCCCCGATTGCGAGACGAATCCGACCGGAGTGGCGGCGTTCAGCAATCGAAACCGCACGGTCGATCTCGTGGCCCCCGGGGTCAATGTCCTCTCGTCGGTGCCCAAGCGGGTGAAGTTCCGTCTGGTGTCGCCCGGCTACGCCCTCAAGGACGGGACCTCGATGGCCGCACCGTTCGTTTCGGGAGCCGCGGCGCTCGTCTTTGCCAACCACCCGAAGTTGAGCGGGTACCAGGTACGTCGCCAGCTCTTGAATACGGCGACCGACATCGATCGCGCCGGTCGTGACAACGCCTCGGGATTCGGAATCGTCAACCCCGAAGCCGCCTCGCGCTTCGCTGCGCCGCCGGACGATCCCTACGAGGTAAACGACACGCTGTCGCGTGCTCACCGGTTCCGCCTGGCTCGCGGAGGACGGCAAACGGTCGAGGCCGCGATCGATCGGTATGACGACCCGACGGATCTTTACGCCGTCTACCTGCGCCGGGGTGATCGTCTCCGCGCGAGCCTCACGCACGATCGCGGATGGGTCGAGCTTCGGGTCTGGCGCCCAGGGGTTCGACGCATCACACGAGCCAAACGCGCCAAGAACCTCCTCGCTCTCGGCGGCAAGCGCAGGGCCGGGCGTGCCAACGTGTTGACGCTGACCCGGCGCGCACCCAGGGACGGCATCTACTACGTGGATGTCGGCGCCCGCCGAGGCGTCAGCAACTACAACCTGGTTATCGAGCGGCGCTGATCCGTACGCTCATGGTCCAGCGACGGAGGGGCCATGACCGGTAAGCATCAGATCCTGTTCTACGACTATGTCGAGGACATCCTCGAGCAGCGTGGCCCGCACCGAGAGGCGCACCTCGCCCAGGCCCAGGCATGGAAGGACAGGGGCGAGTTGGTGTCCGCGGGAGCACTGGGTGACCCACCTCACGGCGCGGCGTTCGTCTTCACGACGGAGGATGTCTCAGCGATCGAAGGCTTCGTTCACAACGACCCCTACGTCGCGGCCGGGCTCGTCACCGACTGGCGCATCGTCCCGTGGAACGTCGTGATCAGCGCCGCCGACTAGCGGCTTGGCAGCTCGAGGCGCACTCTGAGTTTCGGACCGTCGCCCGTCCGCACCACCAAGGCTCCGGGGCGTTCCCGTCGGACCCAGAGCACGGCTCGCCCACGCCCGTCGGTCGCTGCACGAAGCACGCGTTCTGGTCCGCGCCGGGCGCGTATCGGTTGGGCCGGCACGGGGAGTCCGGACCTTGTTCGCGCCAAGACGACGACCCGGCGCCACACGCGCGGCGGACGCTCCGCTCGCTCCGATCGCGGGATGCCGGTCTCTCGTGCCACCAGTCGTCGGGTCACTGCGCGCGTCGGCAGGGTTCGCGACGCCTTCGTGCCGGAGGAGGGAGCCGTCGCGCGTATGCGCCGGCCGTTTCGAGGGCTGAGGAACATGGCCGAGCCGTCGCCCAGCGTACGACTGCGCCGGACGCGAGTCTTTCCTGGGCCGCGCAGCACCACCCTCGCGAAGGGGACGATCCTTCCGTTCGAGTCCCGTGCCGTCAGCCGAGTGACCTCGAACCTTCGAGGATCACGTCCTAGTTCCTGAACTGACTCAGCGGGTTCCGGCCGAAGGGTCAAGGAGGTGATCGTCGCCGGGTTGGGCACGTCACGCACCGGCAGCGGGCTGCCCCTCAGGTCGATCTTCAGGCTCCAGTCGGCCGGCCGCCGTTCGAGCACACGAACCACCGGTCCCAGGCCATCGGCGTGGGGAGCCATCGCCGCGGCCAAGTCAACCGGCTGACTCGCGACGTAGTTCAGGAAGACCCGCCCCGGTATCGCCAGCCGCATCCGCCACTGCCCCGCGGTGTGCGGCCGGAAGCCGCGCGCCTTCGTTCTGCCGTCAGCACCGACCCTCAGCGTCTTGACGACCCTCCCATCGGGCGAGCTGAGGGTGACTTGGGCGCTGGCCGCGCCCCAGAAGTCTTCCGGCTTCCGCCTCAGGAAGGCGGCGATCCCACCAGGGTCACGGCCGAGGTCAACCGCGAGCCCTCGATTCGTGTGGCCGGCCCAGATTGGATTCCGGATCGTGACCCTCTTCCTGATACCCGCCGAGCGCGGAGCGATGATCGCGGCTACCTGCGCGACCCGTATCGCATCCGGTTGCGCGTGGGGAAGGCATGAGGAGGCGATGTCCTGGGTGCCCTCCGGCGCAGGCTGTCGTCCGAACACCGCGCGGAACTCCGCAAGGAAGGCTGCGGCCTTCGCGTCGGCCGAGGGTCGGTCTGCTGCGGCATTGGTCTCACCGGCAAGTCTCCAAGTGCCGGGCCCGTTGGCCAGAATCGTGCACGCGGCGCCCGTTCGTGCCCAGCGCCATTGCTCGCTCTGACTGCGGGGCTCGTTGAATGTTGGACGCTGGACCGCCTCCGGCGCGCTCATCACGAAGTGCAATCGGCTCGGATCTCCACCCTGGCGAATGAACTCTCGGGAAAACGTCCGGCTATAGGTGAGCCACTCTTCGGGTTGCCAGAGGTTCCTCCCTCGAGCCGTCTTGCTGTAAGCCTCGAGCCATACGCCTCCCGACGCGACGAGCGCTTGCCAGGCGTCTGACCATGGTTCGGGGTTCTGGACCAGCAACTCCGGACCTGGCACGTAGACGTGGACCCGGCGGGCCCGGTCGCCGAGGAGCCCGAGTGCGGCACGCAGATTGGACCCGTCGCCATCGCGGAAATTCTTGCTGAGCTCGTCGATGAACACGAAGTCCTCATGTCGGGGCCGATCGAGCTCGGCAGTGAGAACCGCGGACATCTGCTGGGCGGAGAGTCCCGCGATGCTCGGCGAGCCGCCGTCGCTTCGCGCCGGGCGCCCGATGACCTTGCCGGCCTGTCCGGCGATCACGTTGTTTCTGGCTCCAGGCTGCTGCTGCACCGCGTTGTCTGGGCGCCGGAGGCCATCTGATGGATCGGTCTCGCCTTCGCGAACAAGCGCTTTCGAACCCGGCGCGAACTCATAGATCACGCTCATACGGGCCTCCGCGGTAGCAGGGAGCGCGGCGGCGACGGCAACGATGCCCACGAGCGCCGCAGTCAGACGCCGGGGATAGGGCTGGGAGGACATGATGGGAGACGGAACCATGTTGGCCCTTCGATCGTTACCGGCGCCAGAGCCATTCGTGAGGATTCGCTCAGAACGGTGGCCGGGTATCGCCGCCACGGCGCCGATAGGATCGATGTCCGCTTTCAGGGAGGGCACGTGGCCGACAGCATTTCCGATCAGCTGACCGCAGACATGAAGGACGCCATGCGGGCTGGGGACAAGGTGCGCCTCGGCGCCATCCGGCGAGCGCGCGCAGCCGTGAAGAACGCCGAGATCGAGACGGGGGGAAGCCTCGACGACGACGGCACGGTCAAGGTGATGCGAGTGATGGCCCGTCAGCACGAGGAGTCCATCGAACAGTTCACCGCCGCGGGGCGGGATGAGCTGGTCGAAAAGGAAAAAGCCGAGCTCGCGGTCCTCGAGGCTTATCTTCCGGCGCAGCTCGATGAAGCGGCGGTCGAGAAGGTCGTCGCGGAGGTCATTGCGGCTGAAGGCGCGACCTCGATCAAGGACATGGGCGGGGTGATGAAGGCGGTCATGGCCCGGCTCGGTTCCTCCGCTGACGGCCGCGTGGTTAGCGAAGCCGCAAAGCGCCTCCTGAACGGCTGACGCGGTGCGCACGACCTTCGTCAACGCCGCCGCCACGCTCGACTACGACCTGGGCGACGACCATCCGCTGACTCCGGTCCGCCGCGAGCTTGCGGCAAAGCTCATCGAGGCCTACGGCTTGCTCGAGGACCCCGGCGTGCGGGTCATTGACGCACAGCCGGCGACTGACGAGCAGATACAGAGGGTCCACGCTCCAGCCTATGTGGCCGCCGTTCGGCAGTTCTCAGCCACACCCGCTTTGGCGGCCAGCTGGGAGGCGGGGCAGTGGGGTCTTGCCGCGGCGGGGGACACCCCTGCTTTCGCGGGCATGCACGAAGCCGCGGCGCGCCTCTGCGGTGCGTCGGTCGCCGCGGCTATGAGCGTCTGGAACGACGAGGCTGATCAAGCGTTCTCGGCTGGTGGTGGCCTCCACCACGCCTTCGCCAATCGCGCCGCCGGCTTCTGCATCTACAACGATCCCGCGGTGGCCATCCAGGCACTGCTCGATGCCGGCGCCGAGCGCGTGGCCTATATCGATGTCGACGTGCATCACGGCGACGGAACGCAGTGGATCTTCTGGGAACAGCCCCGCGTGTTGACCTGCTCGGTGCACGAGAGTGGCAAGTTCCTCTTCCCGGGAACCGGAGGTCTCGAGGAGCGCGGTGGCCAGAATGCCCCCGGTAGCGCGGTCAACATTCCGCTGCCGGCGCACTCCGGCGATGAGCCATATCTCCGCGCCGTAACCGACGTCATCGCGCCGGCGGTCGAGATGTTCAAGCCCGACGTGATCGTGACCCAGAATGGCGCCGACCCCCATCACCTCGATCCGCTTGCGCACCTTCAGATCACGATGCCGACCTATCCGCGGCTCTATGACGCGCTGAGAAGAATCACAAACGAGAGCGCCGATGGCCGATGGGTTGCTCTTGGTGGCGGTGGGTACACCTTCGACACCGTTCCTCGCGCCTGGGCCATGCTTTTCGCGGCAATGATCGGTGCGGAACTCGACGACCGGATCCCTCCGGGATGGCTGGCGGCAGCCGAGAATCGGGTTGGCGAAAAGCTCACCGCCACGCTCCTCGGAGACATCGAGCCTGAGCTGCCCGCCGAGGTCCGCGAACAAGCCGACAAAGAGGCCGAGGCGGTCGTGGATCAAGCCCGAGCGATGATCGTCGGGTAGTGGCCCCGCCTGACGTGGTCGGGCTCTGGCGTGAGTCCCGCGAGCCTCGCGGGGCCCAAGGGCTCGCCCAGGCGGTCCTTGATGCCGAGGTCTATGAGCACGTGCGAGGGGTTGCGCAGCAGTCGGCTCGGCTGGCGGCGGCGACGAAGCTCGACCACGACGCCCGCCAGCTGCTCCTGCGCGCGGCGTGGCTCCACGACGTCGGCATGTCAGCGCCCGGTCAATTCGCACCCGTGGCCGGCGCGCGGATGCTCAGACGAGCCGGGGCCGAGGGGCTCGCCCGTATCGTCGCCCATCAAGTCGGAACGGCGTATGAGGTGATCCTGCGGGGGCTGCCCGCGCTCACACCCGAGTTCCCGCCCCCGGTGCACACAGAGAGGGAGATCGCGCAGCTGCTCGACATCGCGATCCTCACGACGGCTCAAGATGGGTCGCCGTCAAACCCGGCCGCGCGGGTGCGAACCCTGGTTGGGCATCGCGGCGCCGACGATCCGTCGGTGCGCGCGACGATCTGGATCGTCGATCGCATCGGCGAGAGTCAACGCTCGCGGCAGCTACTGGCAAAGGTGGCCTACACCGCCACGCCAACGAAATGAGTCCGGTCCTTCCGGAGGCCGGCGGAAGTCTCGTGGTTTCCGGCCTCAGTGGTCTGCTCAGCGGGCCTCAAGCTGAAGTAGCGTCACAACCAAGGCACAAGCGCCAGATGAGGGTAGCCGAGGAGACCCAAGAGGCCTTCGACAGCTATTTCCGGGGAGTCGCCAGGGGGCCCGCCGCGGAGATCGCCAACGCGAAGCAGCTACTCGACTCGGGGGCCATCACCGACGACGAGTTCCAGCAGATCAAGCGGAAAGCCCTGAGCTAGGCCTGCCCTCTGGTTCACCTCTTCGGCGCTACGTCGCCCCAGGCGCGCTCGCCGCGCCGGCGGCATCCAGCCCCCCGAGTCGCGTCGCCGGCAGATGGCGCGTAAAGGCCAACGAGAAGAGACTCAGCAAGGCCGCGATGAGCAGTCCGGTCTTGAGTGCGATCAGCTGCGATCGTTCGTAGCCCTCGACCAGTGCATCCTCTTCGGACGGCGCGATGCCCGTCTGGCGCGCCGCATCGGCAACCCGCTGCGATGTCACGAAACTGACATCGCCCTCGAGCGCAATACCAACCTGCTCTTCGACTTCCGCCGAGATCCTCGGGTCGTTGCTGACGTTGGCTTGAAAGGCGACCACGAGGCCGGAGATGACCACCGCTCCGATCAATGCGGTGCCGATTGAGGCGCCCAGCTGCTGGGCCGTGTATTGCAGACCACCCGCTTCGCTGCGGTCGGATTCGCCCACGGACGACTGAACCACGTTGCCGATCTGTGAGGCGATGAGCCCCATTCCGATACCGAGCACTGCCATGGCTACCGAGAACGAGGAGTCATCGATGACGGCGTCGATCGTGCCAAGGAGCGCCAGGCAGGCCAGTAGCAGCACGATGAATCCCACCCTGACGATCGTGCGTGGCGACCATCTCGATGCCAAGACCGAACCGAGCATCGCGGTCGCGAAAAGCGTGATCGAGACCGGCAGCATCTTCACGCCGGTCTCGAAGGCGTCGAGCCCTTGCACCACTTGCAGGTAGAGGGGGATCGAGAAGAACACGCCCATCAGAATCAGGTTCTGGGACATTGCCGTCATCAGTCCGGCGCGGAGACCCGGCTTGGAGAACAGTCGCAGGTGCACCAGGGGATCCTTGCCGTGCGACTCGCGTCGGCGTTGCCAGACGACGAAGAGCCACAGCAGGACGATGCCGCCCGCAACCATGAAGGGGGCGAGCGAGAACCCGAGCGGTTCAACCGGCGAGTTGCGGGGTGCCAGCCACCCCCAGCTGGAGGCCTGCAGGATTCCCAAGACCACAAACCAGAGTCCGGCCGCGGAGAGGCCCGCGCCGAGCCAGTCGAGGCGCGGCGGGCGCACATCGCTGCGGATCTCGCTGATGATCAGAAGCGTGGCCACGGCGACCGCGAGCGCGACGAAGACCTCGCCGACGAATACAAGACGCCACGTGAGGTTGGTCGTGACCCAGCCGCCGAGCAGGGGTCCCACCGCGATACCAACGCCGGCGAGACCTCCCAGCACGCCGAAGGCGATGGCCCGATCTTTGCCACCGTAGCTCTGAGCGGTGAGCGCAACGAGGGCAGGCAGCACGAGGGCAGCGCCGATCCCCTCCAATACCGACCAGCCCACCAGTAGGGCCGGAACGCTCCAGGAGACTGCCGTCAGCGCCGACCCGGCGGCATAGATCACGAGCCCCGCAACGAAGGCTCGCTTCCGGCCGAGCAAGTCCCCGAGTTTCCCCCCGGCCAGCATCAGCGACGCCATCACCAGGGCGTAGAACGTGATCACGCCTTGGATAGTGGTCACGGAGGAATCGAAGTCCTCGACCAGCTGGCTGATCGACACGTTCATGACCGCTTGATCGAGGACCATCAGGAACTGAGCGGTTCCAAGGACCACGAGAGGGGCCCACTTGCGCGCGTTCACATCCCATCCTCAAGCCGCAGGTCTACCGATCGCAACCTACTAGGAACAGGCCGCGCGCCAGGGTGTCCGCGAGCGAGGATCATCGATGGATCCGCAGCAATGGCTGTGGTCGCGCTCGAGCTCGATCCAAGCCTGATTCCCGGGCTTGCGATCGACGCCCTCTAGCTGGCATTCGTGCGCTGCATCGTTAGGAGGCTCGGCACGACCAGAGCCGTGCGCCTGAGCAAGCGAAGGCCTCACAACAGGAGACGGAGATGCAGAGCGCGGCATTCTGGAGCGGTTGGATCATGTTCGCTGCGGTGATGATGGGCACCTAAAACGCACTCCAAGGGCTCGCGGCCATCTTCTCGGACGGATACCACGTTGCGCTGGCCGTGGTTGGCCTCAATGCAGTCGCTCAAGGCGGGTTCCTCGCCGCGTTCCCTCTGTGGGCCATCGTGGTGATCGCCCTCTCGGCGCTGGTGATCTTCGGGCTGACAGCCAAGTGGGGATGACGTCCAAGCAGATCTCTCCGGACCTGCGTGAGCGTCTCATCCGGCGGGTCCATCGCGGCGGGGCTCGGGGACGTGGCTATGGCGTCCGCTCGTCGATATCGCTGGCCGCCCCCTCTGTCAGGAGCCATGTGAGTTCACCATCGGTCGGCGCAAGGCGCCCCGCGGGGACTGACGGGTCGCCTGCCAGCGCAGCGCTGACAGCAGCGGCCTTTTCCGGCCCCGCGGCCATCACCACTATGTGCCGTGCGGCGTTGATCACCGGGAGGGTCATGCTGATGCGATGTGGATGTGGAAGCTGCGGCCGATGGACGGGCACATAGAGACGGTCCTCGATTTCGAGCTCCGGTGAGCTTGGGAAGAGCGAGGCGATGTGGCCATCGGGGCCCATGCCCAGGAGCACCAAATCGAGCGACGGGAGCTTCCCCGTCAGGTGGTCATGCATCGCTGCCTCGGCCTCGATGGCCGCCCGCTCGGGGTCGATCTCTCCTCGAATGCGGTGCACCTGACGAGGCCGGAGCGGGATTCGGTCGAGCATCGCCCGCTTGGCGAGGTGGAAGTTCGATGCCTCGTCCTCCGGCGGCACGCAGCGCTCGTCTCCGAAGAAGACCTGCAGGCACCGCCATGGCACCGGTCGCGAGGCGAGGTGTCGATAGGTGACCTCCGGTGTGGTGCCACCGGCGAGAGCGACGGATGCGAGCTCAGATGACTTGGCCGCCTGGATCAGGATCCGCTCGATGAGAGCGGCTCCGGCATCGGCCAGGTATTCACGGTCGGGAACCAGCTCACCGGTTCGGCGACGGGGCAGCGCTAACGAGCGGCGTCGACGTGGCAGTGATGGTCCCTCGACCTCGACCACGGCGGTGCCGCCGCTAGCAACGATGGCCATCCCTCCTCGCGGGCCCTCCAGAGTGATGTCGGTCACTACTTCCTCAGGGCCTGACCTCGTCACCTCCACCTCCAAGCTTGGGCCGACGATACTCGCCAACCAACCGCCGATTAGCCAGGCGCGCAGGCACGAGCCCCCGGCGGTCAGAACGAGCCGAGAGGGCCCGCTCTCGAGACTTCGCCATGCCTCCTCGTCGAGGAGTCCAAGCAGAAGCTGACGCCAGGGGGTGGT
>CAMYIK010000089.1 GCA_947258365.1 uncultured Thermoleophilia bacterium
GACGTTCTGGCCCTCTCTCGCCGGATCGCCGACGCTCAGCGTGCAGATATGACTGCCGTCCACGCCATCGCTGACAGGCTGTTCGGCTTCAGGGCCCAAGACTGGGCGCCTGATTCAGTCGATTGGAGCGGCGAGTGGGAGCGCAAGATCACCGAGCTCGTCGGCGAGACGCGCTGCGACGCGATTCTGCTCGAGGGCGACTCGGCCGGGCGAGTCGTCAGCGACTGGGCAGAGCGCGAGAGCGTCGACCTCCTCGTCACCGCGGCTCACCACGGGCACGCGGAGCGCTTCTTCCCCGGCGGTTTCGCCAACTACATCGCTCATCATGCTCCCTGCGGCGTTCTCATCGCGCGCTGAGCCGTTGCTGCCCCCCGAGGAGCTCCGCCCCGAGGCCCGCACGGTGACAGATGCACACCGTGGTGAGCCTGTCGGGGGGATGGCCTCATCTGAAACAGGCCAAAGAGCGAAGGCGTCATCAGCGTTGCGGCTAGCAGGGGCCTGGTATCGCTGTCGTCAGAGTCCAGCGCGGTCACGCATCCACGGGGGTCAGCGCAGGAGTCGGCTACTGACACGAAGGCTGCCGGAAGGAGTTGGGCGTGCGTAGCGACGAGCTCTCCCGCTCTTCTTTTCCGCAGTAAGGGGCCGGTTCTCGACCGCCTCGGCGCGCGCCGATGAACCGTTTGGGCTCACTTCAAAACGAGCCGCGACGTCCGGCTGGTGCGCATATGTACGCGACTAGCGGCTCGAGAGCGGCCGATGCGCACCTTGACCAACGCTGGCTCGTCGGGCTCGACGAAGTCGAAGTTCGTGATCAACAGCGAACCGCGATCCTTTCCGCGGCCGAACTCGAGGCTTGCCGGGAAGGCGAGACCCTCATCCACAACGGTGCGCACGCGGTGCCCGCCGCGTGAGATCAGTGCGATCGCATCACGTGCGTTTGCCGCGGCGTAAAGCCGTCCGCGTCTGTCAAAGAGAATGCCATCGACTCCAGCGAGTTGCTCGTCCTCGACGTAGGTGCTGATGTCGCCCGCCTCGCCCTTCTTGTCGATCATGATCCGAGCGACGAGATTCTTCTGGCTGTTGGCCACAAAGAGTGACCCTCGGCGCAGTTCGATGCCGTTGGCGCCTATGGTGAAAGCAGGGTCGACTCCCTCAAGGAGAGCATCTTGGGCCCAGATCCGCGGCTCCTCGCCCGCATCGAGCACCCAAATGGCGCCGCCGAAGCTATCGGACACATACGTGCGACCCTTTCGACCGAATGCGAAGGCATTGGGCAATGTCGTTGGCGGTAGTGCTGCGACCCGTTCAGGCACTCCGCCAGGAGTGATCCGCCACACGCCATGAGTGTCCTCCTCGAACGAGGCCAGCGCAGCCCAGAGATTCCCTGAGCGATCGAAGCGGATGCCGATTGCGAGACCCTGGCTCTCGCCGATCGGGAGCTGAGCGAACAGTGAACGTCTGCCTTTCTGATCGATCTTCACGATCTGGCCGAGCGGCGCCAGCGTGACGTAACGGTTACCTGCGCGGTCAACCGCTACGCCTTCGGGCAGCTCCCCTGCCGCCGCATCAAACTCAGCGATCGTCTCAACGGGGCCCACCTGGTGCGCGGCCACTGCAACTGGCACGGCAACCAGCACGGCGGTGACAGCCGCTGGTATCAGAACACGTCGCACAAGAGGCTCCTCAGTCTTGTTGACCTAACCGACCAGCCGAGGCTCCTGCGCGTCGCTCCGACCGTCCAGCTCGGGGGCGGCAGCGTTCACAGATCACCCCTGCGAAGTGATCAGAACCCACAGTTGGTACGTACCGACTGCTCACCCGACTCAATTGCATGGCGTCAGGTCTGCGATGGACCTGAGAAGCCGTTAGGAAACACGCCCGCGCAGACCTCAGACGTCGCGCTCCGCCAGCTCGCGAAACTCGTCGGGCACCGCGCCTCTCTCGGAAAGGGCGACCGCCGCGTAGCCCACGGCGGCTCGTCCGAACCGGGTCCGCACCGCGTCCATTGAGCGGTCCACCTCGAGTCGGGCGACAGCCGTTGGTGACCCCGCGCGATTCGGGTCTCCGCCGGGCGCGGGCAGCTCGAGCTGCGACTCGGGCAACTCCGTCACATTGGACACTGATATCGCGAGGAGCGTGATCGTCCGCTCCCTTGGATGATCGGCCAGGGCTTGCGTTGCCAAGGCTTCGGAGATCTCTCTCAACGTGAGCGTCGCCGACACCGGATCGCGGACGGTAATGGAGCGCGTGATGCTTCGCATTCCCGTAAACCGTACGCGGACGGTGACGGTTCGACCTGCGCGGCCCTTCGCCCGGAGGCGGGTCGCTACGCGGTCCGCGAGATGACCGAGGACCTCTGCCAGCAGTTCTGGAGTAGGCGTCGTTCGGCCGAGGGCTGACTGGGCGCCCACAGATCGTGCTCGCCCTCGAGATCGAACCCTGCGCCAGTCGTCGTTGTTTGCCAACCCTCGGAGCTTGGTTGCGGCTCCCCCGCCCAACAGCGCGGCGAGCCTCTCGGGCGACTCTTTCGCGAGCTCGCCGATGGTGGTGACTCCGCGTGCCTCAAGTCGCGCCTGGGTCGCGGGCCCAACCCCCCACACCAAACGGACCGGTAGCGGATCTAGGAACTCGCGCTCACGGTCTGGGGGTACCACGACCAGTCCATCCGGCTTGGCGACTTGCGAGGCGATCTTTGCCAGGTGCTTCGTACTCGCGGCGCCAATCGAGATCGGAAGCCCTGCTTCACCCTGCACTCGCTCACGGATTGCGGTCGCGATCTCATCCGGTTCGCCGAAGAGGCGTCGCGAGCCGGCGATATCGAGGAACGCCTCGTCGATCGAGACTTGCTCTACCGCCGGGGTGTAGTCGCCAAGGATCGACATCACCTGCTTGCTCAGGCGTTGGTACTCGGAGAAGTGCCCTTTGACGAAGACCAGGTCCGGGCAGAGCTCCTTGGCACGCCAGCCCGCCATGGCGCTGGACACGCCGACCCGCTTGGCTTCGTACGATGCCGCGAGAACCACGCCGCCGCCGACCGCGACTGGGCGGCCTCGCAGCCGCGGATCGAGCAGCTGTTCTACCGATGCGTAGAACGCGTCGAGATCGGCGTGCAGAACCGTGGGTCGCGCTTCCACGGTAGGAATATATCGAACGTGTGTTCGTTCACCAGCGCTCAAGGACTAGTCTCGGCTGATGCTTACTGGCGGTGAACTCACCACCTTCCTCGCCCTTTGTGTCGTGCTGGCGCTGGTGCCCGGACCAAACCTGGCGATCGTGCTGCGAAACACCGCACGCGGAGGCCAACCCGCGGCCTGGGCCACCGCGGCGGGGCTGACCGCAAGCAAAGCCGTGTGGGCAATCGGGTCGCTGGTCGGGCTTGCTTCCATCCTCAACGCCTCGGCGACGGCGTGGTCGACCCTGCGCCTTCTTGGCGCGGCGTACCTGCTCTATCTCGGCGTCTCGACGCTGCTAGCCCAACGCAAGGGTCTGACAGCCGGCACTACCTCAGGCGGGGCACCCCAGATCTCGCTGGCCGCGTCCGCACGATCCGGTGCCTTCTCGGATCTGCTCAACCCAAAAGTCGGGGCCTTCTATCTCGCCGTTTTCCCCCAGTTCATCGGACCCGGAGATCCGGTGATGCTGACGGGAGCCGCACTGCTGCTCGTGCACGCCGTGGTGCTGATGAGCTATTACCCGCTCGTGGCCGCGGGGTCACTGCGAGCGGCGCGATTGGCGGGTGCCGGTTGGCAGCGCATCCTCGAGACCGGTCTGGGGGCGGCGCTCATTGGCGCGGGCGCGATCTTGGCCGCCGACGCGCGGCGATGAGCGGCCGTGGACTCGAGGCTGCTCAGCCGATCGTCGACTTCACCGCAAACAGAGGCGCGCATGCGGGTGGGTAACTCCTGGCGGCGCGTCGAGTTGCCCGAGGCCTTGCGGGGGCGGCAAGCGTTCGCACGACCACGATCATCTCGACGAGATGCCCGTCGTCGTTACTGAGGCGGCCGATAGGAGCCGACCAACGTGGCCTCCTGGGGATTCGGCGCCTGCCCCTCGCCACACCGCTCCACGATGCCCTCCTGAAACGCGGCGAAGGCGGCGTTCTCCCTCAGCGGATTGTGGTCGCCATCGACGTCGGCGATGTGGACGAAGCTGCCGTCCGCAAGCCTCATCGTGGTGTAGCTCAGCCCCTCAGGCTGTGTAGCCGCCAGCTCCTCGTAGACGGCCTCGACCAGCCGCTGATTCTCGTCGGCCTGATCGTCCTTGGGCCGGTAGCGAACGACGACGGTGCTCATGGATCCTCCCTCGGCACTTGAAAATTTCAAGTGTCAGTGTCGCACACCCGCCTGGCGTGTGCCGGTCGCGCGTCTGTCGTTTGCGGACTCCCCGCAGGGAAGCTGCGAGCCAGCCCGCTCGCGCGCGGCCCGGCCCCCGGCGAGGCTGCCGAAAAGCCTTCACGAGGGGGTGCGGAATGACTCGCGTTCAGATCGGAAGTTGGATCGCCTATCTCCACGGGGAGATGAACGCAGTGCGGCGAGACGTCAAGAGCCCGCCCGAGATCGCGCGCCTGATGGAACGCAGATCGCACCGAGGAAAGCAGCGCTGACCCATGCCGATGCGTCGTCCGCTGACCTGGGGTCGGCCACTCATCGAGATCGATGATCCTCTGGAGGCCGCCCGGCACCTGGCCTATGCCGCGTATTTGGTCGGCGTGGAATCGGACGGGTCGGTTTTCGACGATGTCGACAGCCACCACCCCGAGCAGCACTGGCCAATGGACGTTCGCGCCTCCTTCGACCGCATACGCGAACTGCTTCCCGAGTAGCCCGAAACCGCCCTGTCAACTCAGGTTCGGGCCTGTGGTGTGCTTGGCTTTGCCCGTGTCGCCCAAGCTCATTTCACTGGCGGTGATCACGCTACTCGCGCTGCTCGTTCCGATGAACGCACTGGCCGCCACACCGAAGTTCCGTGCCAATGCCGCGAAGCTCACGCCTGCCCAGCGTGATGCCATGACGCCGAGCGCTTGGCGGCCAGGATGCCCCGTGCATCTGCGCGATCTGCGGCGAGTGACCGTCTCGTACTGGGGCTTCGGTGGCCGACCTCGCCGAGGCGCCATCGTGGTTCACCAGGACGTCGCCCGTGACGTCGTGCAGATCTTCCGAAGCCTCTATCGCTCCCGCATCGCCATCCGGAAGATGAAGCCGATCGAGCGGTTTGGCGGCAATGACTTCCGCAGCATCGAGGCCGACAACACCTCTGCCTTCAATTGCCGTTTCGTCGACGGCACCCGGCGCTGGTCACAGCACGCGTACGGCCGGGCTATCGACATCAACCCGCTCGAGAACCCGTTCGTCAGCAATGGGCGCACGTCTCATCGGCGGAGCGTGCCGTTCGTTCGCCGTCGCCCCTACCGCAAAGGTATGGCTGTCCAGGGTGGCTCAATGGTGGCCGCGTTTGAAGCCGTCGGCTGGGGTTGGGGCGGTCGCTGGCGCAACGTCAAGGACTACCAGCACTTCTCCGCCACGGGCCGCTGACGGCATGCTCGACGACGCGCGCTATGTGGTCCTGACGACCTTCCGCAAGGACGGGTCCGCGGCGCCCACGACCGTATGGCTTGCAGCCCACCGCGGGAAGTTCATCGTCGTTACGCAATCGGTCAGCCACAAGGCCCGGCGACTGCGGCACGACTCCCGCGTGGAAGTACAGCCGAGCGATCTGCGGGGGGGCGTCGCGAAAGACGCACCGACCTACCGCGGCACCGCTCGTTTTCTGGAGGGCGAAGAGAAGTCCGCAGGACTGAGAGCCGTTCGCAGCAAATACGGCATCGCCGCCAGAGCGTGGCCGATTCTTGGCCGAGTCATGAACTTCGTGAGGCGACGCCCGCAGCGCCCTGGCGTCGTGATCGAGCTCACTTTGAGCGAGTAGCCCGAGCTTTCAATCTGAGCGTTTCGGTGTCCCTCGCTTGGTGCCAACCAGCGGGCCCCGGTTGCCGACATCTTGGGCATGCCCCACGGATGGTCGGCATTCAGAAATTGGTGCGCTCTCGGGATGTTGGTCGCACTGCTGCTCACAGCTCCGGCGACCGCCGCGAGTCCACACGCCGTGACCGATCAGATCGAGGCGCGTGTGTCCAAGATCGCGCATACTCAGGTCAGGTGCGATCTCGTTCGGCTCGATCCGACGGAGGCCGTGCTACTCGACGGAATGGCGACCGACGATGGGCAGATCGCCCTCGCCGGGAGCCTCATCGGCGGGCTCAACGATGAGGTCGTCTGGCGTGCCGCCCTGCACACGCTCGCGCACGAGTGTTGGCACCAGATGGAGTTCATCGCCGGCGTTGAACAGCCTTCGAACCCCAGCCAACTCGCTCGCCTCGAGGGAGTCGCCGACGCCGCCGCCGAGGTGATCACGCGGTGGTGGTGCCGCACGCGGGTGTGCATCGGCGAGATCGAGCCCTCCTACCCCCACTTTCGCCCCGCTCGCTCCCGCGCGAAGATGACCAAGCGGCCTCTCGCCTGGCTCCGCGACTACGCGGTGTCCAGCAATCGCACCCGCGGACGAATGTGGGCCGAGGCCCATCCTCGGCCCGCCCGCACCGCTATTTCGCGTCGGTAGCCAACTTCACCATCCACGGCACACGGTCCGCGTAGATGCCGTCGACGCCAAACCCCAGGACTCTCTTGAGCCGGTTCGCGCGGTTCACGTCCCAGGCGAAGGCCTTCAGGCCGGCGGCCTGGGTCGCGGCGACCAACTCGGCGTTCCAGATTCGCGACCGAAGATTGACGACCCGCACTCCCATCTCGCGCAGAGCGGCGAGACGCACGGACGCATCGTCGACGGAGAAGAACGGTCGATCAGCGGACCGGCAGAGCCGAATGGTCGGCTCGGCTTCATGCCAGGCTCGAAGCTCCTGCTCGTCCTTGCTGCAGAGCCAGAGGCGATCGACGGCGGACTCGCCAGCGGCCTCGCGCGCCGCGGCGATGACGCCCGGGAAAGTCTCCGGATCCTTGAGATCAATCGAGAGCTCGAAGTCCGCACCACATGTCTCGTAGAGGTCGCTGAGAGTCCCGACACGGCCCGGCAGATCGGCTCGATCGAGTTCTGACAGCGATGTGCGCATGACCCCGAAACGCCGAACGTCGGCGTCGTGATGGAGCACCACCTGGCCATCGCGAGTGAGGCGGACATCGGTTTCGAGGCCGGTCGCCCCGTGGGCCAACGCCTTCTGAAACGCACCAATGGTGTTTTCTCGCAGCAGCCTCGCGCCACCCCGATGGGCGAACAGGATCGGCCGCTTGCTCACCTCAGCAGCTGGAGTCGGGGTAGAAGCCCTGCTTCAGCACGATACGGCCGGGATCGTTGACAAGAACCAGCAGCATGCCGTCGGATGCCCGCGCCACACAGCCCGCTCCCGAGATGACCGACCAGTGGCGGCTGTGGCGCACCCGTACCCTCACAGCCCCTCGGCGAGGAGTGGTGAAGCCAACCTCCGTCGGCGTGTGGGTGATGCCGATAGCCGGCTCCGATGCGAACGGCGCCGCGTCTGCAACCTCGAAGAGCTGCCAGTTCTCGTTCGACCAGACCGGCATCAACCACGAGGGGTTGCGCGCGATCAGCTCGGCTTCGGTGACAGCCCCGGCATCAAGACCGACCAGGGGCACCGCTACCCAGCGAACGGCGTTGAGGTCGAGCCAACGGCGATAGTCGCCCGCAGTGAGTTCGGGTTCATAGAACAGCTGGTTCAACCCTCTGTCGGCCTGACGCTCCCAGCCCCGCGCGATTGGCAGCTCCGCCGCGACGTAGAACGCTTCCCAGTGGTTCTGCGTGAAGGGAATCTCCACTCGCCCCGTTGGCCCGAGCGATCCCTTGATCTCGTTGATCAGCGGCTGGTGAAACTCACGGCTGGTCGATGGATCCCCGTGCACCTGAGCAACGCTCTCGACTGCGGGGGCCCAGGCCCACACGAGTCCGACCACCGCGAGCGTGGCGGCGAGCTTCCGCTGGCGCGGGGCCAGAAGCATCAACGCGATCGGCACCGCGAAGAACATCGCAAGGCGCCAGACGTTGCCGCCGAGCGGGTTAGGGATGGCCAAAACGGCGAGGGCAAGTACGACGTAGAAGACCACGCCAATCGCAAGTGCCCGGTAGCCGGTACGCCGTGCCAGATAGATCAGGCTCGCACCCGCCGCGAGCACGGCGACGACCCAGCTGAGCGGAAAGCCGAACGAGCCGTCACTCGGGAAGATCAAGGCCGTTGCGGCGATCGGCATCAGCGCCAAGGCTGTAGCGCCTGCGAGGCGCCACGCCTGAGCGCGATCGCCGGCGAACGCTTCGTTGACCGCCCATGCCGAAAGTGCCAAGGCCAAAAAGACGCCCGCCACGGGGCTCGCCAGTGGAGTCGCGACAACCAGTATCGGCCCAAGTAACCAGCGGCGGCGCTGCAGCGCCAAGAGCGCGCCAAGCCCAACTGCCAGACCCATTCCAAAGGTAATGCGACCAACGACGAGGTTGGGGACCAGCGCAAGCCCGAAGATCACCGATGCCAGACGCGCGTGAGAGCCCACGATGTGCCGGGCGATCTGATGGAAACAGACCGTCGCGACCAAGACGCTGCCGATACCCACCGCCGTGATCCCCACGATCGCGCCGAGCGGCGGGAACAACACGCTGTAGCCGGCGGTCGGGTGGCCGCTGTACCACTGACCGTTCCAGAGCTCGAAGCCTTCTTGACGGAAAAGCTCCACCCGAAACAGCTGGGCGGGCCAGTCCGCCCCTTGAGGTACCAGCAGACTCGCGAGCACCGCGACGGCAATAGCGGGAAGCCACGGAGGGGTCGCTGAGACCAGCGTGCGAACTGGGAGGGATGAGGTGGTCATGGGCTAACCCGTGATTCTAAGCGCAGATCCGGCCCGCGCGCAGCCCCGGGCAAAGGGATCTCCCGGCTATTCGGCGGCCAACCGCTTGGCGGGCTCGGCGACCGCACGCCGCTGCCGTCGTGCCCACGGCCTTTCGAGGCCGGGCCAGATAGTCGCCACCAGCCACGCTGAGCCCAGCACCACCGCCGCGCCACCCACGACATCAAGGAAGTAGTGGTTTGCGCTCGCCACGACCGCCCAGGTCATCGCGGCTGGGTAGAGCAGCAGCAGCCAGCGGGCACGGGTTCCGCTAAGCAAGAAAAAGACGACCATCGTGAACAGGATCGGATAGCCCACGTGCAGTGATGGCATCGCCGCGAACTCGTTGCGGAAGTTGCTCTCGATCAGCCAGGTGGTGCTGCCGCCAAGCTGCAGCGTCGTGTGCGTCGGATCGTTCAGCGCAAGATCCGGCATCAGTCGCGGTGGCGCCAGGGGGTAAAGCCAGAAGATCGGCAGCGCCATGAAGTTGGCCACCCAGAACCAGCGCCACACGAACGGAAAAACGCTCTGGCCCACGAAGAAGAGCATGATGAAAAAGCCGACATAGACGGGCTGATGAGCGGCGGTATAGAGCCAAGTGGTGATCGGCTCCAGCCCTGCCGACTCGGTGAGCTGCTGGATCTCGGGCTCCACGAAGACGCCCAGCGCCGACTCGATCTCGATGAGCCAGTCCGCGTTTCGCTCCGGTATTACGGCGCCATCGGGCCCCGCCAGCCACCTGCCTGCCTTGTAGAAGAACAAGAGCCAGAAGAAGAAGAAGGCGTAGAGCGCCAACATGCCCAGGGAACGAGGCGACGCCGCACCACGAGTGCGTTCTAGTGCCCGGGGAAGCACACGGGTGAAGCTAACAGCCCGCCCTGTCGGCCGAAAACCGGCCGGGTCATTTCGCAATGAATCGATACACCTTGCCGCTGGAGGTGAGGTACAGCTCGCCGGCGTTGTCCTCGCCAAATGACGAGGTGAAGGTAACGCGGAGGCCCAGATCCTCGGTGATCTCCACCGGGGCGGCGCCCGGGGAGCTTGCCGAGAGAGTCCAGAGCTTTCCGGTGCAGTAGTCGGTGTAGACATATCTGCCGGCAAGACCTGGCACGAGGTTGCCGCGGTAGACGTATCCGCCGGTCACCGAGCAGTTGCCACCGTCGTGGGAGTACTCTGCGACAGGTCGGATGTGAGACCCGCCGGCTAGGGTGCCGCCGTTCGTGAGGTTCCCCTCGAAGGCGTTCCAGCCGAAGTTGGCACCACCGGAGCCTGCGGCGACGTAGTCGATCTCCTCGCTGCGGTTCTGGCCGACGTCTCCGATCCAGAGCGCCCCGGTGCCGCGATCGACGCTGAAACGCCACGGGTTGCGAAGACCGTAGGCCCAGATCTCACCGCGCGCGCCGGCAGTGCTGACAAACGGGTTGTCCGCGGGGATGCGGTACTGCAGCCCCGACTGGGTGCCGTTGACGTCGATCCGAAGAACCGTGCCGTGCAACGTGGAGAGGTCCTGGCTTGCACCGGGGCT
>CAMYIK010000090.1 GCA_947258365.1 uncultured Thermoleophilia bacterium
CGGTCGTCGGAGGCATCGCCATCATCGTGGCTTGGGCGGTTGGCCTCCTGGTAGGCGCTTTTCTCGCGCAGCCCTGAGTCAGTCGTGGGCACCCTGGGCGGGTTGCGCGTTAGCATTGCTGCCGATGGCGAGCGAGCGACATGTCGGTGGAGGAATGATCGCAAGTGGTGAAGAGCTTGATCGGCTCTTTAGTGAGCTGTGCGCCGGCAGCAGGGCGGGGGGCGTCGCCTCACGGGCGCGCGCCGACGTCTACGTCATCGGCGATCCGCCGACGCTGGTGGTGGAATTCGCCCTTCCGGGCCTGAATCTCGACAGTCTCGAGATCGTGCTCGAGCCGGAGGCGCTGGTGATCCAAGGGGAGCGGCGCCGCAGTAGTGCCGGTCCACGGCGTGCGTACGAGCATGCCGAGATAGATTGGGGTCCCTTCGCTCGGAAGCTCCGCTTGGGTCGGCCCGTCGACCCGGAGTCGTCCTCGGCCGAGTACGGCAACGGCATCCTGTCGCTTCGCATGCCGCTGGCGGCCAGTCCCGCCCCGGAGCGAGTGCTCGTCACTGTTCACATCGCCGGATAGCCCCGCGTGAGCGACGACGTTTCCTCCATCTCCGCGGACGACGTGGTCGTGCCGGTGGACTTCGGTACCGCGGAGCCGGAGATTCCCTCTGAGCTTCCCGTCTTGGGAATCAAAGAGCAGATGGTGTTCCCGGGAGGCATGACGCCGCTGGTCATCACCGGCGCGCGCGCGGCGAACCTCATCGAAGAGGTCATGAACCAGCCCGTGCGCATGGTCGCGATCGCCGCGATGCGAGGGGGGGGCGGGGACGATCCTGGGCCGGACGGCCTCTTCGACGTCGGCACTGCCGCCGTCATCCAGAGAATGCTCAAGGCGCCCGACGGCTCGCTTCGTTTGCTGGTGCAGGGGCTCGAGCGGGTCCGGATTGGTCCGTTTTCACAGACAGAGCCGTACATGGTCGCCGCGGTCGAAGTGGAACCGGAGGTCGTTCACGAAAGCGACGAGCTCGAGGCGTTGTCGCGGAATCTCGGAGCGCTGTTCGGCCGAGTCATCGCGATGGTCCCGTATCTGCCGGACGAGCTTCAGGCGGCGCTGGGTGGGGTCGAGGACGCGACGACGCTCTCGTACCTGGTCGCCTCGTCGATGCGGTTGGAGATCGCCGAGAGGCAAGAGCTGCTGGAGCAGGTGGATGTCGCCGAGCGCCTCCGTCGGCTCACCGTGCTGGTCAATCGTGAGATCGAGGTGCTCGAGCTCGGCCAGAAGATTCAGCAGGACGTCCAGGCCGACATGGACAAGGGCCAGCGCGAGCACTTCTTACGCCAGCAGCTCAAGGCGATACAGGCCGAGCTCGGCGAGGACGGGGGAGGAGAGGCGGAGATCGCGGAGCTGCGCGCCCGACTCGAGGCGCTCGACCCGCCGCAGGAGGTTCGAACAGCCACCGAGCGGGAGCTGTCTCGCCTCGAGCGGGTTCCCGACGCCTCCCCGGAGCATGGCGTCATCCGCAGCTACATCGAGTGGATTCTCGATCTGCCGTGGAGCACGGTGACCGAGGACGATCTCGACCTTCAGCGCGCCCAGGGCATCTTGGATGAAGACCACTACGGGCTCGAGCGGATCAAGGACCGCATTCTGGAACACCTGGCCGTCGCGAAGCTGAACCCGAACGCGCAGGGCCCGATCCTGTGCTTCATCGGTCCACCCGGCGTGGGTAAGACCTCTCTTGGTGCCTCGATCGCCCGCTCGATCGGGAAGAAGTTCACGCGGATATCGGTTGGTGGCGTACGCGACGAGGCGGAGATCCGCGGTCATCGGCGGACCTACATCGGCGCGCTGCCAGGCACGATCGTGAGAGCGCTGCGCGACGCCGAGGCGATGAACCCGGTGATGATGATCGACGAGATCGACAAGATGGGCTCCGATGTTCGCGGCGATCCCTCCTCCGCCATGCTCGAGGTCCTGGATCCCGCGCAGAACAACTCGTTCCGCGATCACTATCTCGATCTGCCGATCGATCTGTCGCGGGTCATGTTCATCTGCACGGCGAACGTGTTGGACACCATCCCCGGTCCGCTTCGCGACCGCATGGAGATCATCCAGCTCCCCGGCTACACGGACGAGGAGAAGCTCCATATCGCTCGCAACCATCTGCTGGGGCGGCAGCTGGAGCGCACAGGAATCGCGGCGGAGAAGTTCGAGATCAGCGACGAGGGCCTCGCGACCGTCATCGGTGAATACACCCGTGAGGCGGGAGTCCGCCAGCTGGAGCGACGAATCGGCGCCCTGGCGCGCAAGGTCGCGCGCAAGATCGCCGAAGGCGAGTCCGGCTCGTTCGCGATCGGACCGGATGAGGTTCGCGAGATGCTCGGCCCCGAGCGCATTCACAACGAGATCAAGCGGCGCACATCAGAACCCGGTGTGGTGACGGGGCTTGCCGTGACGGGCGCGGGCGGAGAGATTCTGTTCGTCGAGTGCCAGGTGATGCCCGGCTCGGGCCGGCTCACGGTGACCGGTCAGCTCGGCGATGTGATGAAGGAGTCGGCACAGGCCGCTCTGTCATACGTGCGCTCCCATGCGCCGGAGCTCGGCGTCGAGCTGGACGATGACTATTTCGCCACCCACGACATCCACCTGCATGTTCCCGCCGGAGCGGTGCCAAAGGATGGCCCTTCCGCGGGTGTCACCATGGCGACGGCGCTGGTGTCGGCCCTGTCGGGTGTGCCTGCGAGCTCCGACGTCGCCATGACGGGGGAAATCACCCTAACCGGTCTGGTGCTGCCGATCGGCGGCGTGAAGGAGAAGGTCCTCGCCGCGCGCCGAGCCGGCATTTCGAAGGTGATCGTGCCGAAGCTGAACGAAGAACAGCTGGTGGACGTGCCGGAGGATCTTCGGGAGAACGTCACCATCGTTCTTGCGGAGCGCATCTCGGACGTGCTCGAGGTGGCGATCGACCTCAACGGCGCGGGAGCCGCGGAGGGCTAGAGCAGGGGGCTGATGAGGCGCACAGTGTTCTCCAGCAGCCGCGGCCCGATCGGGCGACTCAGCCAGGAGTCGAGGTCAACCTCCGTGCAGTCGTCCAGGTATTGCTGCTGGAGGTCACGAAGGCTGCTCGTAAATCCTCGTTCGTAGACGAAGAGCGTCACCTCGTAGTTCAACCAGAGGCTGCGCATGTCGAGGTTGACGGTGCCAAACATGCTGGTGATCCCATCGACGGTGATCGACTTGGTGTGCAGCAGGCCGCCGTGGAACTCCTGGATATGGACTCCCACCTCCATGAGCTCCTCGTAGTAGGAGCGACTGGCGTGGCGAACGAGGAACGAGTCGCCGTTGGCCGGAACGATGAGATCCACCCGCACGCCTTGGGCGGCCGCGCTTCGAAGCGCTCGCAGCATGGAGTCATCGGGTACGAAGTAGGGGGTCGTCAGGATGATCTCGTTGGTAGCCGTGTAGATCATCTTGAGCAGCATCTGAAGGATCCCGTCCTCCATGCGGCTTTGACCGGGTCCCGATGGAATCACCTGAACATCCGCCGATCCGGCACGCGGGACGTGGTGAATGCCCGCTGCCTGGGCGACCGCCACGATGTCCTCGCCCGTCTCCAGGCACCAGTCCGAAAGTAGAGTTCCAAACAGTGGTTCCACTGCCGCGCCGCGAAGCCGGACCATGGCGTCGATCCACTGCCCTACGTCCGCATCCTGCTTGAAGAACCGAGGGTCGACCAGGTTCATGCTGCCGGTATAGGCGACGTCGCCATCGACGATCACGATCTTGCGGTGGAGCCTCAGGTCACCGCGCTTGAAAGGCGTGGTCAACGGCTGGACGGCCAGCGCACGGCGGACTTCGACACCGGCTTCCCGCAGGCGACCGGGCTGGCGGCCCTTGAGCCACGCGCTCGATCCGAGAGTGTCGACCAGGATGCGGCAGAGCACTCCACGCTCGGCGGCGCGGACGACGGCGCCCACGACCTCGTCCGCGGTGCCCCCCGAGTGCCAGATGTAGAACGCCATATGCAGCGACGTGTTCGCCGAGTCGATGTCGGCGATGATCGCGCGCAAGATCTCTTCGGCGCCATCGAGAATAACCAGGGAATTGCCTGCAACGGCCGGATATCCAGCGCTTGAGCGCCCGAGCAGACCCATTCCTTCAAAGCGCGGGGGATGACCGGACCAATCAACCGCGGTACCCTCTTGATCGCGGATGCCGCGCATCCAGTCCTCAGTATCGACCATGTGAGCGGCGAAGCGCTCCGCACGGCGGGACCCGGTCCGCCGCTCTCCGAAAAGGAGATAGAGCACCACGCCGACGACCGGCAACAATGCGACGGTCGTCAGCCACGCGAGCGCGACGCCGGTTGCCGGTCGGGCCATGACCAGGCGCACGAAAACCACTACCACCACGGCGATGTGGGCGAGGGTGACCAGCGTCGTGGCCGATGGGATCAGGTCCATACGGAGGCACCTTACGCCGCGCGCAATGGCGGGGTTTGGGTGCGCGTGCTCCCCTTCCGGGGCGGCCAAATAGCGAAGGGACGATGAGAATCACCCAGAACGCGACCTTCGTAGAGCGCCGGCGCTCGAATCTGCTCATAGAGTGCTCGGCATCCCGACCCAATTGCACGGAGGAATCTCAATGGATCGCGCAGTCCGTCCCACGAGACCGCTCGCGCTTCGCGTAGGCATCGCGGCAGCGGTCACAGCCCTCGCCGCAGCGGCTCTACCTGGTGTGGCCTCGGCCGCGTCAATTTCGATCGGTACTACAGCCCCCGCGGACGGTTCGAGCCTCAAGTTCACCTCAGTGAAGACTCCGACGCCCATCGACTTCACGGCCGATGTCACGGGATGCACGAACCCGCAGGTGGCTCCGCTCATCGTCGACCAGCTGCCCCGCAAGCTCCCGGGCGTCGCTGCTGTTCCGGTGACGACCCCGACCGGCAGCGTCACCCAGACGTGGACGCAGCCGAAGAAAAACGAGACCCGCACGTGGACGGTCGCCCTTCTCTGCGAGGGCCAGGCTCCGATCGGTGCCGCGCCCCGCACCCTCAAGCTGATCGCGTCGTCTCCGCACGCGCGGCTCGAAGGGCGCTTCATCCTCAACATGCTGCTTGGCAAGAAGGGTAAGAAGCGCTTCACCAAGCCGACCATCCTGTCCTTCATCTCCAGCGGGAAGCCGGGCGTCTTCAGGGCCCGCGACAGCTTCAGGGACATCTGGAAGTACAACAAGCGAACCAAGCGCTACAAGATGCGTACGCGCTTCCGGTCAAGCTGCCAGGCGGGCGGTCGCACGATCTCCGGTGGCAGCACGGAGACCTTCACCTTCGTCGCGAGGGTCGGCAAGACCGACTTCAAGAAGGGCCAGCGTTTCGTCAAGAAGATGGTCGGCACCTGGACCTATCTCCAGAAGCCGACCGCGAAGGGTCGCGCCGCCGGCTGTGGCGTCGCGAAGGCGAACGGCCGCGCGATCTTGACCCGTCGAGGCGCGGTCAGGATCTAGTTGATCTTGGGTGGGGCGGGCGATGCGCTCGCCCCACCCGACCCTCAGATGTGCGGTTAGGGCTTCTGGGGTTGCGGCGCCGGCGTACCGCAGGAGACACTTTCTCCGGCTCTCCGAGCCGCTTCACCCATGCCGTCGCCTACATCCAAACCTCGCGGGATCCTGCCGGCGGCTCTCTTTGCGGTCGTCACCGCGGTCGTCGTCGTTCTGGGAATTTGGCAGCCCTTTGAGCCGGGTGGCGGAGATCTCGAGATCGCGGGAGGCGGCGATCCCGTCCGCGGAGAGGCTCTGTTTGCGGAGAGTTGCGCCGGGTGTCACGGTGAAGGGGGAGTCGGGGGCGGCGGTGGGCCCTCACTGGTTGATTCACCGATCGACGAGGAAACCGCGACGCGCACCGTCTTGGCAGGGCGGGGCACGATGCCGGCCGGAATCCTCGGCGGCACTGACGCGGTTGATGTCGGCAGTTATGTCGTGCAGATTTCTGGAGCCGTGGAGGGTGCGGTACCGCCGGTCGCCGAGGAGCCTCCACTTGGGCCCGCGGGAGAGGTTCAGCTCACAGGCCCGCGTCTTTGGGGCATCTTCGTGTCGCTGGCGCAGCCGGCCGGGGCGACATGGACGATTTGGCTGGACGGCGGCGCTCAAGACGCCCTGCGAGTGGGGGAGATCCCCGCCGGGCAGACTACTTTCGCGGATCCGGACCTCGGCATCGGCACGATCATCGACCAGTACAACCGGGTGATCATCGGGGAGCAGCTGCAGGATTTCGCGCTGGCCACTGACGAGCTGTCAGAGGCGAGGATCACGGCGCTGAAAGCCCTGATCATCGGCGAGGGGAATCCTCCCGGCGCCAACTCTCTGGTGTCCGTCGCGGGCGAGCAGTTCGCCGTGTTTTCCGACCACACACGATTCTTGGTCGAGGCGCGGGATGAGGCCAACTTGGCGAACATTCGCTTCCATAGTGAGCACCTGGTGAACATTGCGCTGGGCGCACCGATCGCGGATGTCGACCAGAACGGGGAGCCGACCAATCCCGGTGATGGAGTGGGGCTGCTGGGCCAGGACGGCCGTGAGGGGTACCTCCCTCAGATCGATGCCGCCGCGGGCGTGGGCACCATCGCGCCACTTGCCGAGCTCGTGCCCGCGGTTGAGGCGACCGTCGCGGACGCCCGAGTGTGTGGTGACATCGCCTCGGTCGAGGCCGCGGGCCCGTGCGTCAACGCGATTGAGGCGCGCTCGGCCAAGCTCGATCAACTCTGGGGACAGGTACCGGATGCCGCTCGTGCAAGCGCCGTGTTGGCACTGGAGAGGCCATGAGCGTGAATGTCTTCGTCGCGGATGTGTCGTCGGGTTATGCCGACCTCATGGAAACCGTTTTCACTAGTGCGATTGTGGGCAAAGCCTGGCTGGCGACGGCAGCTATCGTGCTGGCGCTGGTGCAGCTGCTGAGCGCCGGACGCATCTATGGGAAGCTCGGCAGCGCTCGGATCTTGAGTTCTCGCGCCGCTGCGACGGTGCATCGCTGGTCGGGGCGGTTGGCCTTCCTGTTCACGCTGCCGATCGTCTTTCACTGCGTGACGATTCTCGGGTTCCAGACCACGGATACGCGGGTCGCCGTCCATTCGGTGATCGGCTCGGTCTTCTATGGGGCGTTTGCTGCCAAGGTGTTGTTCGTACGCGACCATCGCTATCCGGGCTGGGTGCTGCCGGTGGCGGGAGGGACTCTCGCCGCGCTACTCGCGGTAGCGTGGCTGAGCTCGAGCTACTGGTACTTCACCGAGGTCCGGTTCGGCTTCTGATCCACCCGCCCGTAGAACTCCGCACACCGACTGTCGATACGACGAGGCTGAATGACCTGGAACGTTTACCTGTCTGGAGAGATCCACAGCGACTGGCGCGATCAGATCATCGCCGGCGCTACCGAGCGTGGACTGCCTGTGAGCTTCAGCTCGGCGGTCACCGATCACGCCGCGAGTGATGCCGCCGGAGACCGGCTGGGCCCCGATAGTCAGGGATACTGGCGGGACCATAAGTCCGCCAAGGTGAATGCCATCCGTACGCGCACTTTGATCGCGAAAGCTGACCTAGCCGTGGTGCGCTTCGGAGGCCAGTACCGCCAGTGGAATGCCGCTTTCGACGCCGGAATGTGCGCGGCGCTAGGAAAGCCGTACATCACGCTGCACGACGAGGAGTTCGTGCACGCGCTGAAGGAGGTCGACGGAGCGGCCATGGCTTGGGCGACCACGCCCGAGCAGGTCGTGGACACGCTCGAATACGCGACCGACTAGCCTCGAGCTATGGATGAACTATCTGGCGAGCGCCTTCGAGTCCGGCGAACCACCGAGGCCGACGTCGATGCCTTGGTCGCGATCCGCGCGACTCCCGAGGTTCATGCATGGTGGCGTGGTGAGGATCTCGTGGCGGAGACGCGACTCGACATCCTCGCGAACGACTATGAGGCCCTCACGATCGAGGATCTCGAGGGCCGGATCATCGGTGGCATCCATTTCGAGGAAGCCGAGGATTCCGACTACCGTCACGCGAGTGTCGACATCTTTCTCGATCCGAGCGTCAGAGGCCGAGGCCTCGGCGGCGAGGCGATAGGTGTGGTGGCGAAGTACCTGTTCGAAGAACTCGGCCACCATCGGCTGACGATCGATCCGGCCGTCGAGAACACGGCGGCCATTCGCGCGTACTCAAAAGTCGGCTTCCAGCCGGTTGGCGTGATGCGCAAATACGAGATCGGGCCTGATGGCAACTGGCACGACGGACTCTTGATGGAGCTCTTGGTCGAGGAGTTCAGCGGGTAAACAGACCGCGCGGGGGTTTTGCGAGGGAAGGGCGGCCTGGCATGCCTGGAACTCCCTAACGCGACATAACTGCCATTCTGGTGCGTTAGGAGCCCAGGAACGGACTCTTTAGCCGCGACTGATCCGCTGATAGCGATGCACCGACAGTGGGGCGAAGATCGCGATGATGATCGCCACCCAGATGAGGGTGTAGATCACCGGGTTCTGCAGAGGCCACGCCGTCGGCTCCGGTGTACCGGGTGGAATGTTCCCGAACTGCTCCCGCACCGCCTGAGTCACCGCTGAAACGGGGTTCCACTCGGCGAAGGTCCGCAGCGGAGTCGGGAGGCTCTCGGCTGGCACGAAGGTGTTGGCGATGAACGTCAGCGGGAAGATCACGATGAATGCAGCGTTGTTGATCACCTCCACGCTCGGTACGAGCAGGCCGACGTACGCCATGATCCACGAGAACGCGTAGGCAAAGAGCAGCAGCAGAGCAAAGCCCAGCACGGCATCGGCGACGCTCGTGTGGATGCGCCAGCCGACGACCAGTCCGGCGAGCGCCATGATGCTAAGTGACAGAGCGTTGTAGATGACGTCGCTGGCCGTGCGGCCCACGACGACGGCCGACTGCGACATGGGCAACGATCGGAAACGGTCGATGACCCCCTTCTGGATGTCCTCAGCCAGGCCCGCTCCCGTGAACGTGGCGCCGAACACCACGGTCTGAGCGAAGATGCCACCGATGAGGAACTCCCGATAGGAACCGCCCGGGATGTCGATCGAGTTGCCGAAGACGTAGGCGAAAAGCAGCACGAACATGATCGGTGAGATCAAGACGAAGACGAGTACGTCGGGCACGCGGCGTATTCGAATCACGTTTCGCTTGGCGATCACGGCACCGTCGCTGAACACGTGTCTCAGTTCCTCCATCACGATTCCTTTCCGTCCGTGCTCGGCTCGTCATCGGAATCGTCGTCTGCTGCGACGACGCGGCCCGTCAAGGAGAGAAAGACGTCATCGAGCGTCGGTCGGCGCAGTCCCACGTCGTGGAGTTCCACCCCGTCGGCATCGAGGGCCTTGAGGGCCTCTGACAGAGTCGATGCACCCCCGGCGATGGGCGCTGTCACGGTTCGCGCACGCTCGTCGCGCCGGGCGTCGTCCAGACTGGCTCCAGGCTTCAAGGTCACTTCGATGCGTTCGCCTCCCACCATCGCCTTCAGCTCGTCGGGCGCCCCGTGTGCGATCTCTCGGCCGCTATCGATGACGACGATGTCATCGGCGAGATGATCGGCCTCGTCCATGTACTGGGTCGTCAGCAGCAGCGTCGTGCCTTGACCTACCCGATCCCTGATCACGGCCCACAGCTCGGTGCGGCTCCTCGGGTCCAGGCCGGTGGTCGGTTCGTCCAGAAAAAGGACTGGCGGTTCGGCCACCAGTGCCGCTGCAAGATCGAGGCGGCGCCGCATTCCTCCGGAGTACGTCTTGGCAGGCCTGCCTGCGGCCTCGACCAGGTCGAACCGCTCGAGAAGCTCCTTTGCCCTGGCGCGCGCCGTGGTGCGTCCGAGGTGATAGAGCCGACCCACCATGTCGAGATTCTCGAATCCGGTCAGCTGCTCGTCGATCGCCGCGTATTGGCCGGAGAGCCCGATCCGTTTGCGGACCTCGCGGGGTGAGGTGAGCACGTCGGCTCCGGCGACATATGCCGATCCCTCGTCGGGCTTCAGAAGCGTCGTAAGGATGGATACGGCTGTCGTCTTGCCCGCTCCATTCGGTCCGAGCAGGCCGAGAACGGTGCCTTGCGGAACGCTGAGATCGAGCCCGCCGAGTGCCACTACCTCTCCATAGGTCTTGACCAGACCGCGCGCTTCGATGACGTGCTCCACTCGCCCCTCTCCCTCGTGATTCAGACCCCTGCGGAATTACACACCACCACCGCGTTTGAGGCCCTCTTGGCGGTCAACCCGAGGCGCCCTCCCCACACTCCTCAAACGATCCACGCACAAGCGTG
>CAMYIK010000091.1 GCA_947258365.1 uncultured Thermoleophilia bacterium
CGACCAGACCAACACCGACGACGCCAAGCGCCGCGGCGACAATGCCTCCCAGGCCGATGCTCGTCACGTCCGCCGCGTTTGAAAGCGCAAGCAGGCCAGTCACGATCAACGCGAGGCTCAGTGTCGGAAGCGTCCAAGACCGCCCTCTTGGTACCTCGGTGGGCGAAGCGACGGGGGCGGGAGTCGCCGGATATGGGTTGTCGTGAGCAGGCAGCGGCTGAGACACAGCCTGTCGAGCGCCTGGCGGTTCGGCCATGTTGTCGCGCCACCAGAGCGCCGCGAGTCCCAGTGCGACCAGAGACGCCGCTACGCCCACCTTGCCGGTGCCGAGCACGTCGACGGCCCCACTCAGGATGCTTCCGCCGAGAGCCAGCAGCCCCAGCGCGATCGCCGATCCCAATCCGGCGCGGCGTGGCGCGTTGATGATCGCCTGATCGTCTTCGGCTCTGGGCACCAGCAGCATGGCCAGGACGTAGAGCACCGCCCCAACTCCGCCAATCAGCGTCGCGCCGATGAACGCCACGCGGATCACCAGTACTTCGGTCTCGAAGTGCTCGGCGATGCCCGCGGCGACCCCCCCGACCAGGCGTCCATCCTGGACACGCCGGAGCTGGCGGCCGTCGAGGCGCGTTGTCGTCGCAGTGGTCATGAGCGCATAGTCGACATTTCCTCGGTCACCAGCCATCGGGAATATCCCTCACGCCGCCCGGGGATGTCCTCGTTTCGCGCGCGCCCGCACTGTGTAAGCATCGCCGCGAGCATGACGACCGCTCCGCCAACACAGACCGCCAGCCGCCCCGCGCGCCCGCCACTGTCGCGCAAGCACGAGGGGCGGTTGATCGCCGGAGTCGCGGCGGGGATCGCAGAACGTGCAGGCGTGCCCAACACACTGTTCCGGGTCGGATTCGTTGTGCTCGCGGCCCTCAGTGGCATCGGCATCGTCGGCTATCTCGCCGCGTGGCTTCTTTTGCCCCGCGAGGACGCGGTGGCCACGCCGCGCGCGGCCGGCGACGTCACCTTCCAGATCGTTGCGATCGCTCTGCTGGGAATCGGCGCGTTCATCCTGCTGTCGTTGTTCGGAGTGTCGCTGAGCAGCGGTCTCATCGTGCCGCTGGTGCTGCTGGGCATCGGGGGAGTCGTGCTGTGGCACCGGACCGAGAGCGAGCAGCGCAGCGCGGTCGCCGGGGGCGCTCTGCGCACGATCGTTGGCGGTCGCACAGGCTTCGTGCGTCTACTGGTCGGTGGCGCGCTGGTACTTGTCGGTGTGCTCGGCGTGCTCGTGGCCGGAAACGCCATAACGGCGACCCTCGCCGCGGTCGTGGGTTTTGCGCTCGTGTTCGGCCCATGGATCTGGAGCCTGTCGACCGACTACATGGCCGAGCGACGCGAGCGCATTCGCTCAGAAGAGCGCGCCGAGATGGCGGCGAAGATCCACGACTCGGTGCTCCAGACGCTTGCGCTGATTCAGCGCTCCGCCGATCAGCCCGCAGACACCGTCCGCTTGGCTCGGCGCCAGGAGCGCGAGCTGCGCAGTTGGCTTTTCAGCGCCGATCAGCCTCCGGCCGCCGAATCGCTCAGGGCGGCTCTGGAGGAGATGGCCGCCGACGTCGAGGATCTCCACGACGTTCAGGTCGAGCTTGTCGTCGTCGGCGATGCTCCTATGTCAGAAGGCGCGCAAGCGCTTGTGTCGGCCATGCGGGAGGCGCTGGTCAATGCCGCGAAATTCTCGGGCGAGACGCACGTCTCCGCGTTCGCCGAGGCCGAAGACGGCGCGGTCGAGGCCTTCGTCCGTGATCGAGGAGTGGGCTTTGATCCTTCGAAGATCGACACCGAACGCCAAGGGATCTCCGGATCGATCGTCGCTCGCATCAAGCGGGCGGGCGGCACGGCAACCGTTCGCTCCGCTGCGGGTGAGGGAACCGAGGTCGTACTCTCTCTCCAATTGGAGGAGTCATGAGCGAAGAGAACTCACGCATAGCGGTGATCGACGACCAGCCGATCTTCCTATCGGGCGTCCGTGCCGAGATGGGTGACCGTGTCGACGTCGTGGGAACCGCGACCGATGTCGAGGAGGCCATTGCCCTGATCGCGGCCGAAAAGCCCGACGTGGTGCTGATCGACGTCCACATGCCCGGCGGCGGCGGCCGTGCGGTCATCGAGTCGACGCTGCGCACGATCCCCGATATGCGCTTCCTCGCGCTCTCGGTCAGTGATGAGCCCGAGGATGTCATCGCCATCATTCGCGCCGGCGCCCGCGGCTACGTCACCAAGACCATCTCGGGAGATGACCTCGTAGATGCGATCACTCGGGTTCGCGCCGGCGACGCGGTCTTTTCACCGCGCCTGGCGGGCTTCGTCCTGGACGCGTTCGCCGGTGGTGGCGACGCGCCGGTAGATCCCGAGTTGGATCAACTCACTCCGCGAGAGCAAGAGGTGCTGCGCTACATCGCGCGCGGCTACGCCTACAAGGAGATCGCGTATCGACTCTCTATCTCACCCAAGACCGTCGAGCATCACGTCAGCTCGGTCTTGAGGAAGCTCCAGCTGTCCAACCGCTACGAGTTGACCCGCTGGGCGACCGACCGGAGGCTGGTCTAAGCAGCCACCGGGACGGGGTGTTCAACTGGTCCTGGCCCACACTCGGAGAGCTCGCTGACGAGCCACTCGAGGCGGTCACCTGGCCACCGCTCGTCGTTGACGAGGTCCTGACCGAGTTCGATGGCACCCATGAGGCTGTCCATGGCACCAGAGGTCTGGTCAATCGCCTCACAAAACAGCAAGGCGTCTGCGGCCTCTCGGACGGTGTCTTTCTCGGCAGGCTGCAGGTCTGAACTGCGCAGCAAATCCATGACTCGTCCGTAGGCCTTGGCGCGATCTGAAGTCATCTGCTCCGGTGGGTCGAAAGGGCGATCTTGCGGGGTACTCTGAAGCCCCGATCGGCTGGCATGCGGAGGTGCCTTATCCCCCTGTGGAGAACCGCTCGTCGGCGATTGACGCAAATAACGCTCTTTCGGACATCCTCGCCAAGGCCGAGCTCGTGGCTCTAGGACTGGAGTCTGTGGGGCCAATTGGTCTTGGTGCGATGGGCCTCACCGGCGCTTACGGAAGCGTGCCTCGCTCTAGGGCGATCGCCGTCCTTGAACGCGCCTTGGCATGCGGTGTCCGCCACATCGATACCGCCGCGAGCTACGGGGACGGTGAGAACGAGCGTCTCATCGCTCAGGCGATCGGAACTCGGGTGGACGCGTTCATCGCGACCAAGTGCGGAGTGCGATGGGGATCGGGGCGTCTCATTCGAGATGGGTCGCCCGAGGCGATTCGGGTCGGAGCTGAGCAGAGTCTTCGGCGCCTGGGCCGTGACGCGATGGACTTGCTCTACCTCCACAGAGTTGATCCCCAAACTCCGATCGAGCGGAGCGTGGAGGCTATGGCCGCGCTCAAGAATCGAGGACTGGTGCGGCACATCGGACTCTCGGAGGCCTCAGCCGACACTATTCGCCGTGCCGCCGCGACCGCGCCCATTGCGGCGCTCCAATCCGAATACTCGCTCTTGAGTCGCGAGATCGAGCGCGAGATCGTGCCAACGCTCCAAGGCTTGGGCATCACGCTGGTGGCGTACGCGCCACTTGGGCGAGGTCTTCTAGGGGGCGCCGTGCCCAAAGTGGGCGAGCTCGATCGCGGAGACTTCCGGCGGATGGTCCCGCGCTTTTCCGGTGAGAACCTCCTGTCGAATCTGCGCCGCGCAGAGGCTCTTGATCGGCTTGCGTCGACGCGAAGCGCCACTCGGGCCCAGGTAGCGCTGGCCTGGCTGGTCGCGAAGGCGGGGGTGGTGCCGATTCCCGGCACGACTCGAGTTGAGGGCATCGAGCAGAACGCCGCTGCGGCGAACCTCGTGCTGGACGCGGCAGAGATTCGTGCGTTGGACGAGGCGTTCCCGCCTGGGGTCGCACGGGGCGAGCGGTACCCCCGTTCGATGCGCGATCAGCTCGATGCGTGAGCGCTGCTCTGTCCTATTAAGTCTCTTTAACAATTAGATCGAGTGCACCGTTTGGTCGATCTGACGACGTGGCCACTCGGCGCCGTCTTTAGGGCTTCTCACAGTTTTTATCGGTGATTTTAACGGGAGATCTTCTCCAGGATCGCCGTTCATGGCGCCGGCACTCGAGGCCCTTCAGGTCAGTTGTGGCTACTTCGCAGACCGAGTCGAGCCCCGTTTGGGGCGGTTGGTCAGAGATAGATCCGACAAGTCAGGGGGTGCTGCGTCCTAATAAGTGATGATCGATTGGTATCCACCCCAGGCAAGTTTGGCTGACGGACTCGGAAGCGACCCAGCCCAAGTCGAGACCGACCGTCGAGCGGAGCGCTTCATTCGCGCTGTCGCAAAACGCCATCCCGACCTCGCTGACCATGCCCGCCGCACGGCGACGGTCGCGGTCGCCATCGCCGGTGAGCTTGATTGGAGCGCCGACGACCGGCTGTTGCTCCATCAGGCCGCACTGCTTCACGACGTGGGAATGCTGCACGTCCCGGACAAGATCCGGAACAAGAGCGGTGCGCTCAGCATGAACGAGTACGAGCAGGTGATGGAGCACGCCGGCGTCGGCGCCGCGATGGTCGGCGACGTGCTCGAGCAGGAGCAGATCCACTGGATCCGCAACCACCACGAACGCCCTGACGGCCGCGGATACCCACGCAAGCTCTCTGAGTCTGAGTTGCCGCAGGCCTCCGCGATCATCGCGCTCGCCGATGCCTGGGTTGCCATGACCGGAGGTCGGCCGTACCGGCCGCCGATGAGTGGGGACCGCGCCCTCGCGGAGTGCTGGCGCAACGCCGGCCGCCAGTTCGAGGTCGACTGCGTCGAAGCCCTGATTGCGCTGTGGCGTCGTACCGGTGACGAGCTGCTCGTCGAGGCCCGCGAGGGCGTCTTCGGCAGTGCCCCCCTCGACGAGCCGGTCCGCCTCAGCGCATAGAGATCGGCGAGCCCGCTGCTACCGGCCAGCGGTGGGCTCGTCTGATACTCCCGTTCGGGTAGTGACCGCGGCCCCCACCCCTGGGTAGCCGCGCCGGGTGACGCCGGGCTGGGATTCTCCCTCGAGCGATGCGCGTGGCCTCAGCGTCGGATCCGCCGCGACGACGAGCATCCTCTACGACGATAACGTCGACGGAAGCATTACGACGATCGTGCGCGGCGACTAGACGAACCCCGGTCTCAGCGCGGCACGTGGAGTGTTGCGCCCGGAGCCCTCGGTCGACCATCTCCTCGGCGGTGATGCGATGCCGCGAGCCGCCTCGCCAAGTTGTCGGCCGGAGAGCTCCTCGGCAAGACGGCCTGGGAGATGGCCGCGGTTCTCACTCGGGAGATCGATGGCACGTGCGCTACTGCCGGCTGCGCGAGCAATCTCGTGGCGGTCGACGAGATCACCGGCAAAGTTCGCCGACGGCACCACCGACGCAAAGCGCCTACAGGAGGCCCTCGTCGCCCTGAGTCGGCGCGCCCACCCCAAGGGTGGCACCTATGCCCAGCGGGTCCATTTCCATCTTGGGCCCGGGGTGGTCACCGCCATCGGGTACGGCCTAGGGCAGGATCACAACCTCGGCGGAACGGCACGACCAGGCGGTCCGGCTAAGTGGCGGTGTTCAAGGGCCTTGCCCGGACCGGCGGGGTGTGGTTGGAGATGTACGGGCCCGGCAACGCCCCATCCGGAAGGGCTTACTCGCTCGCTGAGGCGAAGCGGCTTCCCGTGTGTACCGACGCGACCTGGTTGCCGGGTCTCCCTTCCGCCGGATCGGGAAGCCGCGCAAGCCCAAGCCCGGCATCGTCGCCGTGAAGCTCCAGACCCGTCAGAAGATCCGCGTCACCTTCCGAATCGGCGTCAAGTACCGCAAGCACCGGACCGTCGCGAGGGGTACGAGGCGAGTCGAGCCCGATTCCTCGCTGCGGCTCCTGCACCGTCATGAAGGTGCGCATCGTCATTGGCACAACGACCTACGACACCTTCCGCATCGCCGCTCTCTCGGCAGACTGGAAGAAAGCCCGCCGCTAGATTGCCGGCGCTCTCCCGCCGCGCGACCCGGGCTTGGTCAGCGCGGCGAGCGAGCAGTTGGCGGGTTAACCCGTGACGGCGGGGATGAACGGCGCGTTGTTCGAGACCCGAGTCACTCGGGTGCACCGCTTGGAACGGCTGAGTTGCGCGTTGGCGGCGGCGGTCACCATCCGGTTGCACGTGCGGCCCTTGCTGTTGCGCAGCATGCGGACCTGCAGCACACGCTTCACCGAGCGCTTCGGGCCGATGGCCTTGATGCGCCAGATGACCGTGCGGCCCTTGAGTTGCGCTCCGGCGGGCTTGCGGGCCAAGACCATGCCTTGCGGCAGAACGTCGCGGATGACGACCTTGCGCGCCACCTTGGTGCCCTTGTTCGTCACGCGGAGCGTGTACTTCACCTTGACGCCGGACTGAGTTTTGGCGGGCCCCCGCTTCTTCGAGACCAACTTGGTCGTGGGCCGACGCGGCTTACGGGTGGTGGTGGGCGTGCGCGGCGCGGCCGGCGTGCGTGGAGCTGCCGGCGTCGACGGCGTCGCCGGTGAACCGGTCGTGGATGGCGGGCTCACCGGCGGGGTTGTCGATCCGCCGCCGCTCGGCGGTGAGCCGCCCTTGCTGTCGTCGCCTGGCTTGCAGTCGACCTCGAGCGGGATGTGCCACTTCTTGGGCGCGCCGTTGTACACCGACTTGAGGTCGGCTTTCTCCTTGTCGGCGTCCTTGCGCACCCGAGCGACGACCTGCAGCTCCGCGTAGGTGCCGATGGCGACGACCGCACGGGCCTCCCAGCCGTCGTCGACACCATCGGCATCTTCATCAATAAATGCGAAATCGCCACTCAGCGCGTCTTCCCCATCCACCAGGGCGGGGCCGTTGCTGCCGATGCGGACGAAGTGGTCTTCTGGGTCGACGTCGGTGTAGAGGTGCTTGCCGTCACCGGCGCGCACGTGCACGAAGAGCTCGTTGGTCAGGCAGTTGTACCTCGCGTAGAGGCCGCCTTCCTTAGCGCCGCCGGCGGCTTCTCTGTGAAGATCCGCGAACCAGTCGCTCTTGGGGCCCGAGAGGACCCACTCCTTGGCGTTGCCGTCGACGGTCGCCGAGCCGTAGGTGGGCTCAGGCGGTGTTCCGGCGCCGGCGGTTCCGGCGAGCACGAGTGCGGTGGCTCCCGCGTCGCTGCGGACCCACCTGCACGTATCGTGATTCTTGAGCTCGACTTCGGCACGGATCTCTCCCAGGAGGCACTACGAGACGTCCGGGCCGGGACGGAGGAATCCAGCATTCCCTCTTTCGTGGCGGGCGGACCTGGACCCTCGGTTAGTTACGAGAGTTCTGAGCACGCGAATATCCGCTCTTTGCAGCCAGTAGGCACCAAACACGACCCCTCGGTAAAGGGCGGGCAAAGGCCATCACACGGTGCCCATGAGCGAGGACTTCGCGATCCGACAGCGGGTCGGACCGGACCTGCCGAGTCGGCACTAGTTAGACCGACCCGCTACTCGGCGGTATGTGGCGTCTGTACCGGCCGCCCTATGATCTCACTGTCCCGGCCGCGGGGATTTCTCGTGGCACTCCTGATGTTCAGAGCGTCGCCGTCGTCCTGACGCGGGTCGCGGGAATGCCGCACGTCGGCGCGCAGACAACACAGGTGCGCGTCCCCGAGACGGGGGCTAGTTTCGACTCATGATGGACACGCTCGTAAGTACCGACTGGCTGAGTCAGCACCTTGAGGATCAGGATCTGGTGGTGCTCGACTGCAGCGTCTTGGTGGACGTGGAGACCGGTCAGACCTCCAGCGGCCGGGCCGAGTACGAGGCCGGCCACATCCCGTCCGCCGGGTTCGCCGACCTCACCGGAGATCTCAGCGACGAAAGCAGCCCGATTCAGTGGGCCGTGCCCACACCGGAGCAGTTCTGCGCGGCGATGGGCGAGCTCGGCGTAGGAGACGATTCTCGCGTGGTGCTGTACGACAGCAGCATGTCGTTCTGGGCCGCCCGGGTCTGGTGGATGCTGCGCTGGGTCGGATTCGACCGAGCGGCGCTCCTCGACGGCGGACTCATGGCGTGGAGGGCGGAGGATCGACCGCTCTCGTCCGAGCCGTCAGCTCTCTCCGCCAACCAACTCACCCCTGCTCCCCGACCTGAGCTGATCGCCGATCGAGACGAGGTGAGGGCGGCGATCGACGACGAAGCGGTCCATCTCATCGATGCATTGCCTGAGGCCATCTACAGCGGCGAGCAGGCCATGTACGGCCGACCGGGTCATATCCCGACCGCCGTGAATATCTGCACGATGGACCTGCTCGACGAATCGGGGCGCTACCGGCCGCACGACGAGCTGGCCGCCCTGCACGATGGTGATCGAAGCGAGCGCACGATCACGTACTGCGGTGGTGGGATCATGGCTTCGGCAAGCGCCTTTGCCATGACTCGACTCGGCTTCACGGATCTCGCCGTCTACACCGCCTCACTCCAAGAGTGGGCCGCCGACTCGACCAACCCTATGGTCGTCGAAACGCCCTGAAGCCAAGCCCACTAGCCCGCACTGAGGCTGAACCGATCCCGCTGTTCGCCGGGTCCTTCTTTTGTGGAACCGGTCGAACGGTGTCACCGGTGACGGCTTTGAAGGTGCGTTGAAACGATCTCGGGCTCATCGTCGCTGCTTGGGAGACGGATCGAAGGTCAACCGGTTCGTGGAGATGTGAGTCGATGAGGTCGAGGCCCGCGGCCAATGGCTTCATGCGATCCTCGACTGCGATGTTGGGCGCCGGGCCGCTGTTGGCCCTCGGCTTGAAGCTCGGAGCGATCCGTCACCGTGCGAACGCCACCCAGATCGACGACTACAAGTCGACCTACTCCGGCCGCACGTTCGAAACGATTCGCTGGTTCAAAGACTTCCGATCCAAGGCCGCCGGCCTCGCCGACCAACTTCGACAAGATCGACGTCCCTGACCCTGGTGTTCTGGGCGACCTCGACGCCCTCATCCCCGTGAGCAACGCGGAACACCTCGACAACGCGCTCGCGAAGAGCGAGCTCCACGTCCTTCCCGAGGCTGGCCACCTCGCCTCGGCCGACCAGTCCGACGAGTTCTCGTCGATGATCATCGCCTGGGTCGCCGCCGGCGACCGGCACACCGCGGCAGCATGACGCTGCATCGACTGCACCCTCTGACCACAACGGGAAAGGTCTTCTCATGAGCAAGCCCGGAAATGGATTCACCAGACGATCGTTCGAGCTGTTCGAAGAGCTCGCTGCGAACAACAACAAGCAGTGGTTCCACGCCAACCGAGACGCGTTCAACGAGTACGTGACCGATCCCTTCGCCCAGTTCCTCGAGTCTGTCTCAGAGCGACTGGCCGATGGTCCGCTGCCTTGTGTCGGGTGGAGGTCGTGAATGTCTGGACAACAGGGTACGTCGAGCCTTATCCACAGGAGATACGGGCTTAGCGGGATCGAAGTTGAACCCACACCCCTCGAACTCGCGTGGCGATGGAGATGGACCGTGCACAAGGCTCTTCAGCGAGCGAGGAGCCATCTCATACGTTCCAGCGCAGTTGCGTAATGAAAGACCGCGAGCGCGACTACCAGGGCGGCCAACCAAATCTGTCCTGCAAGCGCGAACCCCGCGGCACCGGCGGCCAGTACCAACACTTCGAGCACGAGACGGATCACGCCGGGCACTCGGACGGGCGCGCCACCGGAGCGACTCGGATCGTCTGGCACGTTGAAGACTCCCCATACGACCGCGCCGATCGCGGGAAGCACAATCGCCGCGAACCATGACGCAGGCTGGCTAAAAAGGCTCCAGCCACCGGCGGCGAGTCCAACAAGAGCCGCGAGTTCGAGTCCGAATCGGAGTGCGAGGTTCCAGGGCGCGATTGATGGAGTGGGGTTCATTCTGGCCGCCGCAGCGCTTCAAGGTTCATCCGAACATCTCATGCGGGGTACTCCGCGGATACTCACCGCTCATGAGGTGATCTGGATGATGGCGCCGGTGCTACCCGGATGCCCGCCGCGATCAACAGCAACGCGGCGAGTTTGGCGACCTCTGCGACGACGTAGACGAGGTGGAGGTGCGACGATGGGGGCTCCTGACCGTCGATGATGGCCGCGACTCTGGTGTCGAGCTGCGGCAGCAGCCACACCGCCTGCAGGGCAACGAGCACGATCACCAGCGCGACCAGCAGGCCGGCCATCG
>CAMYIK010000092.1 GCA_947258365.1 uncultured Thermoleophilia bacterium
CGGCGCTTCGCACCTCCTACTGATAGGTCCTTTCGCGCTGAGCTTCCGCGCACGAGAACGCTGCGCCCTACTTCGTCCTCGGTCCAGCGCCAACCAACCGGCCCTTTGTCGCGCCCTGGGTCACGAGAACGCTGCGCCCTACCGCGTCCTCGGTCGTCACGATGCCTCCGGCATCGATCCTCCTTCGCTCCCTCCGGTCGCCTGCGTCCTTGTAGGGCTTGGTTCTCGCGCCCCAGGGCAACGACCCGGACCGGCTGGTCGGCGCTCCGATGCCTCCGGCATCGATCCTCCTTCGCTCCCTTCGGTCGCCTGCGTCCTTGCGCTGCTATGTCTCGCGCCCAGGGCATCGACACGGTCCTGTTGGCCAGTGCCCTGGGGGCTGCGCTGCGCGAGCGGCTACGCGGTCGGGTCGAAGTCCGGGTTCAGTTGGATGATGCTGAATACCGCGCCGGTCGAATCGCCTACGGTCGCCATGCGGCCCGGCGGCATGTCCATCGGTTCCATGTGCACGGTCCCGCCCGCCGCCTTGACGGCCGCGAGACAGCCGTCGCAATCGTCGACCGCGAAGTAGTTGTGCCAGTGGTTCGGGACACCCTCACCGGCCATCGCGACGTCGTTGGCGCTTGCGACCGGCGCTCCATCGAGGGTGAACATGGTCACGTCAGCGCCGTTGGCCATCTGCTCGGCCTTGGCGTCCCAGCCGAAGACGGATGAATAGAACTGGCTGGCCTGCGGCTGGTCGTTGGTCATCAGCGCCGCCCAGGTCCAGGATCCGTGCTCATTGACGACCTCCGAGCCGATGCTGGCCTTCGGTTCCCAAACACAACATGCCGCGCCCGTGCTGTCAGCGACGACGGCCATCCGGCCGGCCTCCATGACGTCCATCGCCGGCATCATCACCGAACCGCCTGCAGCTTCAGCTCGAGCGACACAGTCGTCGCAGTTGTCAACGGTGACGTACGTGCTCCAGGCCGACGGCATGCCCTGCTCGGCCATCATCGGCGGCTGAGCCATCAGTCCTGCGACGGCCTTGCCGCTCTTCATCGCCGTGGAGTACGTGCCGCCCTGCGGGGTCGGCTCGTCGTGGAAGTCCCAGCCGAAGACCTCTCCATAGAAGTGTTTCGAAGCAGCGACGTCGGTTGATGCCAGGTCGACGAATGACGGGGTTCCTGCGGCGTACTCAGTGCGCTCGGGCACGGGGGTTCTCCTTGATTGCGGTCAGCCGGGTATAACCACGCGCCGGGTATGACCGGAGGCGGGCGTCGGCTGAGCCGGCGCTGTCCGGGAGCCGGTGCAACGCACCCGGTAGCAGGCGACACGCCGCGCGCACCCCCGTGCTCGCTCCATGCTTCCGTTCCGAAGATCCCTCGGTCCGAGTGGCACGTGCGGCGAGGCCTCTTCGAGGCCGCCTTGGGGTGCAACGATTGACTTTCTCAACCGGTTGCTTTCCTAACAGCGCAAACAATAAGTAGTCAAGTGCGCTGGGGCGAGGCACCGAGAAGACCGTGCGATTTCTTTGTGAACGGCGCGGGCAGACCGTCGGGCGGTGACACCGACGGTCTGACTCGCGGGGGGTGCCGCGCCCTATGGGCGGCGGCGTGGGGGTGCCGGTTCTTGCGCTCGGTCACCGAGCAGCGACAACAGTGCGGCGAGCCCGGCGCGGGGACCGCCAACGCGCATAGCGGTCTTCCGGATGCTCTGGTCGAGGAACTGGGAGCTGACCGGGTGTCGAACCCAGATCTCGTCGCTGAAGCGCCGCCATTCGGCACGGCTCGCGCGCTGTCGAATGTCGGCAAGGCCCGTGAGTAGGAGCATCAGTCCTGGTTGCAGGCGTCCGCCCGCGAGCTCGATGCAGACGCGGTCGAGCATGTACTCGGCACGGGCGGGCATGGAATCCGAACGAGGCACCGGATGGCCCGGAGGCAACATCCTGGGCCCGGCGGATTGGGGGTGGGGCAAGGGGACGCTGATCATGCTGTCTCCTTTTCCTATCAGGGGCAGAAACGCTCTCTCGGACACTATGAGCGAAACGGTCCGCTACGGGAATAGGGCGACATACCCATTCGGCACCTACCGGCTACTCAACGCGCAAAGCGCCGGTTCGCGCGGCGAGAAGCACCGACATTCGCCAACTCGCTTCGAGAGCGACCGGTCTGTCAGCATCGTCAGCAATGAACGATCATCGAGAGATCCCGCGCGCGCGTGAGTGGGATGCTCAGTCCTACGACCGGGTGGGTGGCCACATGGCGCGGCGGGGTGCCGGCGTACTCGAGCGCATCGATCTGAGAGGCGACGAAGTGGTGCTGGACGCCGGGTGCGGGACCGGGCGCGTCACGGCTTTGATCCTCGAGCGAATCCCGAAGGGTCGCGTGATCGCCCTCGATGGATCCGCCCGAATGTTGGATCAGGCACGCGAGCGTTTGGACGATGACCGGCGCGTTCGATTCGTCCAGGCGGACCTCACCACGCCCATTGATTTAGGCGAGGACGTTGAGGTCGTCGTGTCCACCTCGGCGCTGCATTGGGTGCCGGACCACCTGGTGGTCTTTCGCGGCTTTGCTTCGATGCTCCAGCCGGGCGGGAGGCTGCATGTCGACTGTGGTGGTGCCGGGAACATCGCGGGGGTCCAACAGGCCATCGCCGTGGCAGGGGTCACGTGGAGCCCTTGGAATTTCCGAAGTGACGCCGACGCCGAGGAGGCGCTCGCGGCTGCGGGGTTCGAGCACATCTCCACATGGCTTCACCCTGACCCGTTGGATCTCGAGCCCGAGGATCTCTCGGAGTACCTGCGGACGGTCATCCTGGGTTCCCATCTGGAGCGGCTGGAGCCTGCAGCGCGCGACGCGTTCGTCCACGCGGTCGTGGAAGCGATGCCAGAGCCGAGGATCGACTATGTGAGGCTGAACATCGACGCCGTCAGGGCGAAAGTGCCGTAAGAGGTGCCGCATCGGGACGGTGGACCGCCGTTACCAGGGCACGATATGACGCGAGTTCACCAGTCCGGCCGTGTTTGTTGGTGCCGCTGACCGACCATCGGAGGTGAGGCGTGGATTGGACGGTCTACTGGTTCATGTTTCCCGTCTGCATCACCGTGGCGAGTCTCGCCATGTTCTCGGGAATCAGTGGCGCGGCCATGCTCATCCCTGTCTTCCTGATCGGGTTCCCGTTGTTCGACGTTCCGACGCTGACGACGGTCGCCGCCATCGGTACCGCGCTCTTTCTCGAGACCTCAGGATTTAGCTCGGGCGTCTACGGCTATATGCGCCGGCAGCTCGTCGACTGGAAGATGGCGCGCGGCCTGATCATGTGGAGTCTTCCCGCAGCCGCGTTTGGCGCTTTGTTGACGCGCAGCGTGCCTGAGGACGCATTACGGATCGGCTATGGCGTCGCAATGGTGCTACTGGCCTACCTCCTGCTTCAGCACGCGCGAGAGGGGCATGCGGCCGGCCCAGCGAAGGTGCCGCACGGTAGCGAGCGTCGGGAGGTGACGAGCGCTCAAGGGCGCACCTATCGCTATTCGGTCTGGGGGATGAACACCTCACGCGCGCACGCCGTGGGAGGAGGGACCGCCGCGGGGATGATCTCGACCGGAATCGGCGAGACCGTAATGCCCAACCTGGCTGGTCGGCTGCGCGTGCCGCTACCCGTCGCTGCCGCTACGTCCACAGTTGTCGTCGCGGGCACGGTGGTCGGCGCGACCGCAACCCACTTGTTCCAGCTCGCGGCCGAAGACGGCTTCAACGCGATTCCTTGGAACTTGATCGTTTGGGCCGTGCCCGGGGCGATCATCGGCGCTCAAATCGGCGCTCGTCTGCAAGGGCGATTGTCCGAGCGGCTGACCGGGCTGATTTTCGGAGCGCTCTTTCTCGTGATCGGCCTCGTCTTCGTGGTCGCGTTCACGTTTTTCTCCGACGAGTTGGGCTAGCGCCGTTCCGTGTAGCGGGGTGAGCGGTCTGGTCGCGCGTATAGGCGGGACTACACCAACTCCTGGTTCGGTCGCGCATACGCCGACCGTAGGCTCAGCGCGACGTCGCAGGTTACGAGCCTCGGCGTGCCCATCATGTCCGTGCCCGACCCTGCCCACGCCGCACCAGCGGCGCCCGCCCCATCGAACGCTCGCGTCGTGGTCGCCGCTCGGCGCCGCGCGCGCCGCGAGCAGCTCGCGTCGGTCTTGCGCCGTGTCGGCTATCGAGTGCGCACGAGCGCCCCAGCCGCAGTTGCCGCGCTGACCAACCACAGCGACGTCGTCGTGCTGGAGTGGGGTGACGGTGTTGCCTTGGCGCGCGGCGGGCCACCAGTGATCGCGTTGCTCCCCCGCGACCGGGCCGACCAGATCATGTCGGTCATCGAGGCCGGGGTCGCCGACTACGTCCTTGGTCCTGTCACGACGGAGGAACTTACGGCCCGGGTCGAACTGGCTGCCCGGCGACAGACTCGGGGAGCCGCAAAGCCTCTCAACGGTCGCGCCACCGAGCTGACCCTTCGCTGCGCCGCCGACGGCACGATCATTTCCGCCAACGGATCGGCCCGCGCGATCACCGGGCTGGGCTCGGATGATTTGATCTCCTTGCCCTGGCCGGGTCTTGCTCACCCTGAAGACGCCGACCAGGTGGCCGGGCGGCTGGCCGAAGCGTTCGCGAACCCTGAAGAGATCGTCGCGGACTCGCACCGGGTCCGGCGTGGCGAAAATCGCCATACCTGGGTTGAGACACGGTGCCGAGTCGTGAACGGGATCGCCGAGATCGTGGTGCGGGACGTTTCCAATACCAAGCGCGATCGCGATCGCGAGACGGGACTGCGACGGGTGGCAACGATGGTCGCCAGGCGCGACTCGATAACCGACATCGGGCGAGTGGCCACGGGGCTTGCATGCCATCTGCTGGACGCTCGCGGAGCGGCACTCGCCGGTCCCGAAGGGCTCGTCGTCGCGACGGGAGACCTCGACGGCACGATGCTCGACGACTCAAGTGCGGATCTCGAGAGAACTCCCGTCAGCCCGGGCGGGCAGGACTGGGGCTCGCTTCTCGTACTCGGCGCGAACGCGAGATCAGCTGAGGGCTCCGCGTGGCTTGCCTCGGTGGCCGAACTCATCGCGCTCTGCCTCGCTCGTCAGGAGGCTGGGGACGAGTCCGCTCCGGCGACTGTGGACCATGACGCGTTCATCGATCGTGTCGACCGCGAGAGTGCTCGCGCCGCGCGCTACGGCAGGCCGCTGGCGCTGTCGATTCTCGGCCTCGTCGATGGTCCAAACCGCGTTCCCGATGTCAACGCGGCAGCGGAGAAGCTCCGTAGGACCGCGCGAGCGGGGGAGACCATCGCTGTCATCGATGGGGGGCGTCTGGCGTGGCTTTTGCCAGAGTCGGGATCTGTCGGCGCCTGGCAGGCAGCCGAGCGAGTGCGATGTGCCATGGCTCAGACTCTGAGCGACGGACCGCTCTTGGCGGCGGGTGTCGCCGAGCTTTCGCCGGCCGACGAAACAGGCGACCTTCTCAAGAGGGCGGAGCGGGCACTCGAGATCGCCTTGGCGGGTGTCGCCGATGCATCAGTAGTGCACACCTCGGGCCTCGAAGCGCTGCTGGTCTCGGGCCGCAACGACGACATCGAGTCGTTGGCGGGGATCGCCGATCAGCTCTTGCCCGACGGAGATGACCACGCTCGCCGAGTCGCCCACCTCGCGACCTCGATCGCCGCGGAGCTTGGCTGGAGCAGCCGCGACGTGCAGCGGCTGAGGGATGCCGCGCTGCTGCATGACATCGGGAAGGCCGCGCTGCCGTCAGGGCTGATCGAGAAAGTTGGAAGCTTGGGCACCGCCGAGTTGTGCCTCGTCCACTCTCATGCCGCGATCGGTGGTCGCATCAGCGCGCGTTCGCTCGACGTGGAGCAGTGCGCGTGGGTGCGCGGTCACCACGAACGCTGGGACGGTGAGGGATATCCGGACGCGCTGACCGGGATGGACATTCCTGAGGGCGCACGAATCATTGCTGTGGCGGATTCATGGGACGCCATGACGAGCGGTCGGCCATATCGCGGTGCGCGCGACATCAACTCCGCGCTCGAGGAATGTGCTCGATGCTCCGGAGGACAGTTCTGGTCTGAGGCCGTAGACGCGATGACCGCGCTGCTTGAGCGTGGCCGCCTCAATGGGAGCGTGTCATGAGAGTACGTCGCAGCTTGCCGTGGGCAGACCGGGTTCCCGAGAGCGCGCTCTGGCTCTGTCCGAATCTCGCGATCATCGGACGTCCCCAGCGCCGGACCGCAAGCCCACTCCGCAATTGGGCGTCCCAGCTGCCGCGCCATGATCGACGCGGCGGGCGGTCGGGTCGGCGCTAGATCAGCCGCGCGGCGGCCTCGTGGATCCACGGACCACGGCCAGCCGCTCATCGATCTGAAGCGCCACGGTGAGGGCGTCGACCTTGGCGTCGCCGCCAGCGCGGTCCGCAACGTGCCAGGCCTCGCCGGACAGGTAGGCAAGACGCGCTTGCTCGTCGTTGGCCGTTGCCGCGTAGCGCGCCTGGCGAAGCAGGTGCTCAAGGATGCCGGCGAGCTCGTCGTGGCTCCACTCGACCGGCCGTCCTGGCAGCTCCTTGTTCCTCCAAATCAGCCACCAGAGGATCATCACCAGCGGCATCTTCATGAAGAAGACGCACGAAAGCACCCAAATGCCTTGGACCAGCTCGTTGCCGGCAAAGGCCGGCGCGGCGATCAGCAGCAGCGTGCTCAGCAGGGCCAGCAGTACGCACGCGAAGACTGCGTGGAACAGGCGCCGCCTTTTCAGGCGCCCGGAAGCGTCGACGAACACCGCGGTGAGCATGTGCCACGAACTATGGTGAATCTTGGCGGGGTCGGCAAGTCCCCTGGTACGATCCCCGCCGCTCAGGCCCGTGTGACCACGACCTCCAGGATGCCGTGAAGGTCTTTCTCCCAGACGATTCGGCGTTGGAGCTCGACTCCGGTGCCAATGGACATGATGCCGCCGCCGCAATCGGCCCAGGCCTCGCCAAGGCCGCAGTCGCCGTGAAGGCGGACGACGAGCTACGCGATCTCGCGCGGCCGCTCACCGATGGCGATCGCATCGAGGTCGTCACCTCGCGAAGTGGCGACGACTACCTCTATGTGATGCGGCACTCCGCCGCTCACGTCATGGCCGAGGCGATCGAAACCCTGATCCCTGGCACGAAGTTCGGGTTCGGACCACCGATCGATGACGGCTTCTACTACGACTTCGACCTTCCGCGGCCGCTGACCGAAGAGGACTTCCCGGCCATCGAGGCCGAGATGAAGCGCATCATCAAGGCCAAGGCGCCTTTCCAGCGCAGTGTGATGAGCATCCCTGACGCGCGGGAGTACTTCCGGGAGCGCGAAGACCCGTACAAGGTCGATCAGATCGACGAGCTCGAGCGCCAAGGCGAGAGCGAGGTGTCGCTCTATCGCCAGCGCGAGTTCATCGATCTTTGCCGCGGTCCTCACCTTCAAGACTCGGGAAAGATCGGCGCGGTCAAGCTGCTCTCGGTCGCGGGCGCGTACTGGCGTGGCGACGAGAAGAATCCTCAGCTCACCCGTGTCTATGCGACGGCGTTCGCGAAGAAGAGCGAGCTCGGGGACTATCTGGAGCGCCTCGAGCAGGCACGCGAGCGCGACCACCGGCGAGTGGGCCGCGATCTCGGGCTTTTCTACTTCGACGACGCCGGCCCCGGGTTCCCGTTCTTCCTCCCTGAGGGGATGACGATCGTGAACGGCATCAAGCAGGCCGTGCGCGACGAGCTCGAGCAGATGGACTACGGCGAGATCCAGACGCCGACGATGCTCTCGTCCGATCTGTGGGACACCAGCGGCCACAACGAGCACTACCGCGAAAACATGTACTACACGTCGGTTGACGATCACGAGTTCGCGGTCAAGCCGATGAACTGTCCGGGCGCGTGCCTGGTTTACCGCAGTCGGCGACACAGCTACCGGGATCTGCCCCTGCGCTACGCCGAGTTCGGTCATGTGCATCGCCATGAACTGTCCGGTGCGCTTCACGGCCTCTTCCGTGTGCGGGCGTTCACTCAGGACGACGCGCACGTCTTCTGCCGCCTCGACCAGGTGCGCGAGGAGGTCAACGCGATCCTGGATCTCACCGATCGTTTCTACAGCCGGTTCGGTTTCGATCAGGTCGAGCTCAATCTCTCGACGCGACCCGAGAAGGCAACCGGCACGCCTGAGATGTGGGACGCCGCGGAGGCGGCCCTGCGCGACGCGCTGGGCGATCGTGAGCACGGCATCAAAGAGGGCGACGGCGCGTTCTACGGTCCGAAGATCGACTTCGAGGTGACCGACACCATGGGCCGCTCGTGGCAGCTGGGCACGTGTCAGCTCGACTTCTATCTGCCTGAGCGCTTCGGCCTGGTCTACACCACCGCCGATGACGTCGAGGAACAGCCGGTGATGATCCACCGCGCGATCACCGGTTCGATCGAACGATTCCTGGGCATCTTGATCGAGAACACGGGCGGAGATTTCCCGATCTGGCTCGCTCCCGTCCAAGCACGCGTGCTCCCGATCGCCGATCGGCATGCCGAATACGCTCACGAGGTTGCTGCTCATCTACGCGGCAAGGATCTCCGCGTCGACGTCGATGATCGAAGTGAATCGGTCGGAAAACGGATTCGCGACGGGGAGCTCGACAAAATGCCGTACCTGCTGATCGTGGGCGATCGAGAGGTCGAACAGCGCGAGGTATCCGTTCGAGGCCGCGGCGGTCGAGACGAGGGCGCCGCGGCCCTCGATGAGGTCGCGGATCGTATGGTGGCAGAGGTCTCGGCCTAGGTTTGTCACCCGGCGGGTGTCGAGTCAGCTGGCGGCTGTGAGATCCTGCCGCGCGTGAATCCTACCGCGGCACGCAACATCGCGATCATTGCCGGCATTGCCGTCCTGGCGGTGCTGTGGCAGGGCGTGGGCATCATCGCCGCCGGCCTCAGCCAGGTCATCCTGGTGCTGTTCGTGTTCGCGCTGCTCGCGTTCGGCTGGCGGTACTTCCAGCAGCGGCAGTTGGCCTGGCTCGTGCTCTCTGAAACCCAGAAGGGCATCATCATCGGCGCGGGTGTCGGGATCGCCGCCCTGATCATCGGTTTCCCCTTGATCGCGCCGATCATCACCGGTCTTGGAGCGGTGGTCCTCATCGCCGCACTGGCGCTGGTGATCTTCTGGGTCATGCGCGAGAGCCAGCGCTTTCGTTAGACCCCCGGGCGTGTTCTGACACAGACCGGGCGCGTGGCGTGCGCGACCCGTGCCTAGGCTCGGGGCATGAGATGGCGTAGCCAGTCGGGACAGGCCAGCGTGGAGCTTCTTGCGGTGGTGCCGGTGCTGGTGCTCCTCGGCGCGATCGGGCTCCACGTGCTCGCGGTGGGTCACGCGTGGATCGAGGCGCGCAGCGCAGCCCGCGTGATCGAACGCGAAGCGCTCATCGGGAGTCGTCCATCGGCCGGCCTCGACGCCCTGCCGGCGCCTCTGAAAGGCCGCGCCCGCCTGCGCCGGGTTGGGGAAGACAACTACGAGGTGTCCGTCATTGCGCCGCTGCCAGGTCCCGTCTTGCGCGTCCCTGCTCGCTCGCGTTAGAAGCTGTCGGGGCCAGGCCGCAATCGAGGCCATCGCCGGCGCCGTTGTGATCATGGCCGCGGCTCTGGTGATCTGGCACATCATCGCGGTCCTCGCTGCCGCGAGTGCCGCGCAGGCCGACGCGCGCCGTGCGGCAATGAGCCTGCCCAGTGACGGTTCCGTGCAGTCCGTAACGCGAGAGCGTGTCGTCGAAGGCCGGCCGCCATGGTGGCCTGAGACACTTCTGGCAGCGAGTGCGACCGCGCGATGAGTCGGCGGGTAGGGTTCTGCGCGGACCGATCCGCAGGAGGCAGAGTGAGCGACCAGAACCCGACAGACGCCCAGGTGCCCGCACCTGCCGCAGCGACCGCCGAAGGCGCCCAGCCCGCGGCCGAAGCGATGCCTGTAGAGCCTCAACAGATGCCACCGGATCTGGTTTGGGCGCAGGGTTTTCACATGGCAGCGCGGGCTTTCGCGACTGAGCGCCAGGCGGAGGAGATCCACATCACGATCACTCTCGCCAACGGCGAGCGCATCCCGATCATCTCGGTCGGTCCCGGGGGCCCTCCCGGCTTCGTCGGCTTCGGTGTGGAGACCGACGGCTTGCGAAAGGAGAT
>CAMYIK010000093.1 GCA_947258365.1 uncultured Thermoleophilia bacterium
GAGACCGAAACACGTCGCCAGCATCACGCCATGCACGATCCAGGCGGCGACCGGTACGAGGGCAAGCTCGGCGTTCAAGTCCGCCCGAATGAGGATCAGAAAGACGAGCGCCGGCAGGGCGGCATAGAGCACAATCCGAACGAGCGCCGGACCATCCTCTTGACGAAGCACCCCGGCACGTCGCAGAACGACGCCGACCAGGATGATGAACAACGCTCCAAGCGCCGTGGTCGTCATTGCGACGACCGCGGCGCCCGGGGCGCTGAAGGTCGACTAGCGGTCGACTGCGCTCTTCAGCGCGGCACCCGCGCTGAACTTCGGCACCGTGCGAGCCGGAATCTGAATCTTGGGCCCACTCGGGTCACGGGGGTTTACACCCTCGCGCGCCGGACGATCCGAGGTCGAGAACTTCCCGAAACCGGCGAACTGCACCTCGTCACCGGAGCTGAGTGCGTCCTCGATCGCCTCGAGAAACGCCTCGACCGACCTTTTGGCGTCGGCGCGGCTCAGGTCAGCACGCTCAGCGACGTCGTCAACGAACTCCGCTTTGGTCATGAATCTCTCGCTTTCGTCGTCGGCCGGCCCACTTAGGGCCGCCCAGGTAGCGGATCGCGAGCCACGCTAACAACGGCCCATGACGACACGGCCGTCAGAGGTTCACGATGCGGTAAACCCGCTCCATAAGCGTGAAAACAGGCCGTCTGGAGGCGGTGTTTTGTCCGAAGCGACGCCGTTGGGGCCGGTTGTTTGTCGCAAATTGCATCCATCTGAGCCACTTTTGCGGCGCAGTCGTGCAAGAAACCGCTATTTGCGGGACTCTGTCAGCAGGTCGTCCAGCTGTTCCCGCGCCCCGCGCCCCTCGGATATGAACAGCCACCAGCGATAGAAGCCCGCCCGCTCGTCTGAGGTGATGCTCACACCGAGCTCTCGGCAGCGATCAGAAGGGACAACGAAGAGCGCGTTCGCGACCTCGCTGGGGGTCAGCCCTTCCACGGAGAGGTCCTTCAGCCCCTGCTCGACGGCTGCGGGTGCCGACTCGGCGTCACCGACGTAGCGGGCGTGGCAGCTCGGGCACGTGCCGGGTACCGGCGGCTGCCCCTCGCTGACGACGGCCTCACACAGCGGGCACACGAGACGTGCCATGTTGCTCATGAGCCTAGGAGACGAGCGGCAGCGCGATGGCGGCGATACCGATGATGACGGAGATGACCGCCATCCAGGGGGCGGCGCCACGGCGGGTCAAACGCCACACCGCGAAGTAGACCAACACGGCCGCCGAGGCGGCGATCACGATCAGCGCGACCTGCCCGAGAGCCGCCATATCGCGAGCCAAGCCGACGCTGGCAAGTACCGCGGTGATCAGCGCACCCAGACCGACTGCGTCCAAGCCCTCGCCCTCGAGGCGGCGCATGTGGACATATTCATCAGAGAGCCACGCGCCGATGAGCAGATTCCAGAGCGCCAAGATGAGCATCGTGGTGGCTCGCTCGTCGGGCGAGTCTTGCAACCACTGGGCACCCAAGAAGACACCCATGCCCACTCCGGCCGCGGCAAGAATGGCCACGAAAGGCCCGGCCAGCTTCAAGGCGCCACGCTGATCGTCGCTCAGCTGGTCAGGCTCGGGCACGAGCACCGGACCGCGCGCGTTCAGCCGGCCACTGCGTGCGAGTTGGCGGTGCGCCATGAGCGCGGCCCCAAAGCCCACCAGCCCGACCACGATGCCGACCAGGAACGACTGGCTCGCGACCTCGGAGGGAGCCCCACCCGCGAACCGCAGGACGTTGTAGACGATCAGCCATCCCAGGACGAGGGCCGTCAGCAGCCACGAGATGATGCGGCTGACGGGAGGCCAGTTAGGCGCGCTGACCACTAGCTCCGGAGCTGGCGTACGGATGGCGTTTGAGTCGCAGACACGACGGCGGAGGATAGCCACCAGCGCGGCAAAGGCGCGAGAATCGCCCTCACACGCTCACAAGCGCGCTCGCCAATCGGCGCGCCGCGCGCCCTCGATGTGAGATCGCGGCCTTTTCGTCGGTGGTCAGTTGAGCCATCGTGCGATCGTCGCCCAGGGGCTGAAAGACCGGGTCGTAGCCAAACCCGCCCTCGCCACGCATGGCCGGAGTGATGTTTCCCGCGCACACCCCGCACCCCACGACGCTGCCGCCACCGGGCAAGAGGCCGACGAGTACGGCGACGAAGGCCGCGCCTCGCATCTCGACGCCCTCCAGCTCTTCCATCAGGCGAAGACAGTTGTCGGAGTAGGTTGCGTCGGGGCCGGCATAGCGAGAGCTGAACACTCCTGGCCGCCCGCCGAGCGCGTGCACGCAGAGCCCGGAATCGTCAGCGACCACGATGGTGTCGGGATCCACATCCGGCCGAAGGGCTTCGGCCTTGATCAGCGCGTTCTGAAACAGCGTCGTCCCGGTCTCCTCAGGATCGAAACCCTCAGGGGCTGCCGTTACTTCATAGTCGCTCAGCAAGCGGGACAGCTCGTGCACCTTGTCAGCGTTGCCCGTGGCCAAGGCGATCCGCGCCTTGCTCACGACATCACCTCGTTTTGGGCGTTGGTCAAGGAAGCGATGCCTCCGGCTGCCAGATCGAGTAGTTCGTTGAGCTGCTCCCGCGAGAAGGTCGCGCCCTCGCCGGTTGCCTGCACCTCGATCAGCTCCCCGCCTCCGGTCATGATCACGTTGACGTCGGCCTGGGCGCTCGAGTCCTCGACGTAGTCCAAATCGAGCACCGACGTGCCATCGACAATTCCCACGCTGACGGCACCCACACTGTCGCTGAAGGGCTCGCCCGGGAGATCCGTGAGCTCGCCAAGCGCCAGCTGCGCCGCGACGAAGGCTCCGCAGATCGAGGCACAGCGTGTGCCGCCATCCGCCTCGAGAACGTCGCAATCGAGCACGACAGTGCGCTCCCCCAACCCCGCTGCGTCGAACACGGCTCTCAAGGAACGCCCGATGAGGCGCTGAATCTCCGTGCTGCGACCGTCGAGCTTGCCGCGGGTGACATCGCGCTCACGACGGCGCCCGGTCGAGGCCGGAAGCATCGAGTACTCGGCTGTGAGCCAGCCCTTTCCGGAGCCCTCGCGCCACCCAGGAACGCCATTGTCGATCGACGCCGTGCAGATCACTCGAGTGCCGCCGACCTCGATCAGGGCACTGCCGTCGGCTTGTGAGACAAAGCCTGGAGTAATCGTCACGGGCCGCAGCTGGTCGGCTTTGCGTCCGTCGTGGCGCACGGCTCGAAAGATAGTGGGTAGCCTGGCCGTCATGGCAGGTAGCCCCAAAGCCCTAGCCGAACTGCTGTCTGAGGCAGAGCACGCCATCGCGCTGACAGGCGCGGGAATGTCCACCGAAAGCGGCATCCCCGACTTCCGCTCGGCAGACGGCGTGTGGCAGAAGGTGGACCCCATGGAAGTCGCGTCGCTGCAGACGTTCATCACCGAGCCGCAGCGGTTCTGGCAGTTCCACCGGCCCCGGATCGACATGTTGAGCGGTGTCGATCCCAATTCGGCTCACGTCGCCATCGCCGAGCTGCAGCGTCGCGGCCTGCTGCGATCCCTCATCACCCAGAACATCGACCGGCTCCACAGCAAGGCCGGCAGCACCGACGTGATTGAGGTCCACGGATCGTTGAGCCGCGGAGAGTGCCTTCAGTGCAAGGCCATGACGACGCTGGGTGAGCTCGTGGCGAAGGCCGACGGCGCCGATGACGGCGTGCCTCGGTGCGATGACTGCGGTTTTCAACTGAAGAGCGGAGTGGTGATGTTCGGTGAGTCGCTACCGCCCGCGGAAATCACGGCGGCCTATGAAGCTGCCGAGCGGGCCGACGTGATCCTGGTCGTCGGCTCCTCGCTCCAGGTTGCACCGGTCAGCGAGCTGCCGGCCATGGTGCACCAAGGAGGCGGAAGGCTGGCGATTCTCACCGAGGGCGACACGCCGTACGACGAGGTCGCCGACGTCCGCCTGCGAGGCAAGGCCGGAGTCCAGCTCAGCGAGACGGTTGCTGCACTAGACGCCGTCTAGCGGCGAACTCGTCAACATTCGGGGGATCCCTGGCCGTCGGCGCAGGTACCGTGCCCCGCGATGTGCGCATCCCCCCCCGCACGCCTCTGGGCGGCGACTGCCGCCACTTTGCTGCTTGTGCCCGGTATTGCGATTGCGACCGACGTCAGCGTCGAGATCCCACCCGACCCCCCGCCGCCTGAGCTGGCCAAGGATGGCCTGCACAGCGCCGACGCGCTCGAAACGGGCTGGGTGCGCACCTTCTACGACCGAGAGCCGTTGTTGCGAGTGCCTGACGCTGACGCGCAAGACGTCGCGTTGAGTCCGTCGCGCCGTGTTGCCGCCCGAGTCCTGCGAGTACGCCGAGATCCCGCCGGTGCCCTTTGGGCACGAGTTGCTTACGGAGCGGGTGTACGGGGCTGGGTGGCCGTCGCAGAACTTCGCTCTGTGCCCAGGCTCGAACCATTGTCACCGCGATTGCAGCGCTCTCTGAACCGCCTGAGCAGGAAGGCAGGTCCAACCTCGGCCCTGGTCGTTCGTGACCGCTGGGGCCGCACGCTCTACTCGTCGGGCACGAAACAGCCGCTCGTGCTCGCCTCGGTCACCAAGGTCTTCACCGTCGGCGCGGCGCTCGATCGACTCACGACCCGGCGCTTGGTGCGAGAGATCCTCGCCCCGTCAAACAACGCCAAAGCCCAAGCGCTCATCGAGTGGGTCGGCCGTGGGAGCAATGGCGCCGGTACCCGAGAGGCCGAGAAATACGCCGCCAAGAAAGGCTCGGTCGTGCGCCTGTCCGACGGCTCCGGGCTGGACCGGCGGAACCGCGCCGCGGCCCACGAGGTGGTCGACTACCTCATGGCCATGCGCGACCACTCGCGCTTTCGGCTCTTCAAGAACGGTCTCTCGAGACTCGGAACTAGCGGGACGCTGGGGCAGCGCCTGAAGGGCTCCGCCACGAGAGGCCGCGTCCAGGCGAAGACCGGCACGCTCTTCATCCCGTCCACCACGACGCTGGCCGGGTATCTCCAGCCACGGCGCGCAAAGAACGGCCCCAATCGGGAGCTGACGTTCGCGATCCTGATAAATGGCATCCCGTACCGATACGGGCGCTCTTTGCAGGATCAAATGCTTCGAAAGCTGATTCTCCAACGCTGACCTACGGCGGGGTCAGTTGGTAGCTCAGCTACAACGTGAAGCCGCGATCGCCGTCCTCAACCTCCTCGAGTAGGTCGATGTAATCGGAGGCGGCGCGCACCGCCTCCGACTCCCGGCGATCGAAGACGTGGTTGGCACCAGGAATCTGGCGCACGATCACCGGACGCACCCCCGAGGTGCGAGCCAGTTCCGCCAGGCGCGACGCCTCCTCTTCCCAGATCAGCGGGTCGGAGCCCGCCTGAATGAAGGCAACGGGCACGCTGACCTGATCCATCCACTGCCACGAGCAGGCAGCGTCGGCTTCCGGTCCACGGCTGAACCACCAGGTGGAGTAGGTCCAGAGCTCGGTGTGCTCGGGCCTGTCGCTGGGACCTTGGCTGCGGTGCACCACCATGATGCGGTCGTTCGTCGGATCCTCGGGGTCGTCGCCGAGCGCGGCTGCGACCCTCTCGGCCACGACGTCGTACGACGGACGAGCACCGAAGCGCTCCCACCGCCTGCGCAGCGAATCGGGCAGCGACCAGGGGTGGGCGAAGGTGCAGAGCGCGACCACCTCAGGTGGGGCCATCTTCGCTTGGTAGTAGGTGACCATGGTGGCGCCCATGCTGTATCCGCACAGGATGATCCGCTTGTAGCCACGACGGCGCAGCGCATCGACGCCGGCGTCGATGTCGTATGGCGTGCGGTGAAGCAGCCCTCCACCAAACAGCGCGCCGTAGTTGGCCATCCGGGTGTTGATCGACAGCACGGTGTGCCCGCGCTCGGCTAAGCCGAACGAAAGGCGCCTCGGAAAGCCTTGGAGGTAGTTCCCCACGGCGCCATGCACGACGAGGCAGGCCTGAGCGGTCCGCCGAGCGCCTTTCGGCTCGAAGAGCATGCCGTCCCACCACTTGCCGTCCTCGGTTTCAAGCTGCAGGGGCTCGGTCCGCATGTCGCGGTCTTCCACACCGAAACGCGGAATGTGCCGAAGGCCGGCAGGACGCCCTCTACGGCGCGGTATTACGCGTGGACCCGTAGCCACCGCGTCACCGTGTCGATGAGGGACACTTCGAACCGTCTATACAAATGCCCTGCATGATTTACTATCTCAACCTCAACTTGATCGTTACCTGCGAGTCGTGCGACCCTCGCGAGCGCGTAGGTCTCACCAACATTGACCAAATCGTCTCCTGAGCCCTGGACCAGGCAGATTGGAGCCCAGATCTGGCCGATCTGACGAAAGGGCATGGCCCCTATGGCGTTCGGTCCGCGAGTGCTCCACCACGTCTTGTAGGTGTACACCTCGCTGTGGGCGGGCATGCGGGTTGGGCCCCGGGTCTTCTCAATGACAAACACCCGATCTCGCTCGAGTGGACGAGGATCGCTGAGCGCGTCGCGCACGATGCGCGTCATCTCGCGATAGGAAGGCTCGGCGCCATAGCGTTCAGCCCGCCGTCGCATGGCCTGCGGAAGACCCCAGGGCGTCGAGAGTGCCATGACCCCGCGCAGGTACGGCACGTGAACGCTGGCCGCGTATCGAATGACGAGCGCCGCGCCGCTTGACACGCCCGAGGCGATCACCCGGCGAAATCCGTTTTCGCGTAGCCACTGCGCGCCGGCGTGGACGTCGAAGACCGCGTCATCGAAGATCGCGGATCCAAACAGTTGGCCGACGTTGGCGAGGCGCGTCTCCACGACCAAGACGGGGAATCCTGCCCTGGCCAAGGGTCCGGGCAGAAAGCGCAGAGTGCCGACGAGGAAGTTCCCCAAGGCACCGTGGGCGTGAACGATCGCGGTGCGCCGACCGGTCATGCGCTCCCTGACGCGCGCGGCGCGCTCATCGACGTGCAGGATGGCGTCATGCACCTCACCGTCCTCTGAGGTGAGTGACACCAGGTATCGCTCGACCGGCACCGGCTAGGTGGCCGCGACCGCATCGAGGTCGATCTGCGCGACCTCCCCAAGCGGCATCTGGAGGAATCGCGATCCGGATTCGACGAACGCCGCGGGGTCGCCGCTGCATGCGAATCGATACTCCCCCTCCCTACCCCACGCGCGCAGAAGCTCCTTGCGCTCGAGGGTCTCTCGCACCTCACGGGCAATCTCCACACCGCTGCTGATGAGGGCCACTCCCGGCAGGGTGCGGCGAAGCAGCCGCTCGATCATGGGGTAGTGCGTGCAGCCGAGAATGGCCGTATCCACGTCGGCCTCGCGCAGCGGTGCCGCGTAGTCACGCACGAGTTCCAGGAGGTCCGCGTCGAACTCATCGCCGTTCTGAATGGCCGGCGCGAGCTCTGGGCAGGCCACGCTGGTGACCTCGGCGCCGGCGTCGTGCGCGTGCACCATCCGCTCATACGAGCCCGAGGAGACGGTCGCCTCAGTCGCCAAAAGGCCAATGCGCCGGCTCCGGCTGGCCTGCACCGCGGCGTGAGCCTCCGGTGCCATCACTCCGATGATCGACACCTCGCGCTGGGTCTGCAGGTAGTCCAAAGCCGCCGCGGTGGCGCTGTTGCACGCGACCACCACAAGCTTGACGTTCTGCCCGAGGAGCCAATCGACGATCTTCAACGACCGGTCCCGTAGCTCATCGGCCGTGCGCTCGCCGTATGGAAAGAAGGCGGTGTCGCCGAAATAGACGAAGTCCTCCGCAGGCAGGCTGGCCAGGCACTCATCGAGCACCGTGAGGCCGCCGACACCTGAGTCGAACACGCCGATTGGACTGTCGCGGTGGAGTTCCATGGGATGCGCCCGCGGGCATCGGCCGCGGGAGCCGGGCTACCATAATCGACATGCCAGAGAACCTCCCGGTTACCTACCTCTTCAACGAAGACTGCCCGTCTCACGAGGCGGGCCAAGAGCTACTTTCCGCCGCGGCGAAAGCGGCCGGGATCTCGCTCGACGTAACGGTTGTGGAGGTCGTCGACGACGATCAAGCTCGCGAGCTCAACTTCCACGGGTCACCGACATACATCCTCGCCGGCGAGGATCCCTTTCCGCCGCCGGAGGGCGTCGCGGTGATGGCCCAGGCCTGCCGGGTCTACGCACGATCCGACAGCCGGATGGGGCCCCTGCCCTCCCTTGAGGACCTGGCCACAGCACTCACCACAGCCCATACTCGTACCCAAGGAGCCACCGCGTGAGCCTGCCCATTGGCGCCCCTGCCCCCACGTTCTCTCTTCCCGCCGTCGAGGGCACCGCATCTCTCGATCAGCTCACCGACAAGAACGCGGTTGTCGTGGCCTTCAGCTGTAACCACTGCCCGTACGTGATGGCGTGGGAAGGCCGCATGAACGACATCGCTCGTGACTACGCTGACAAGGGCGTGGCGATGGTGGCGATCAACGCCAACAACGAGGCGACCCACCCGGCGGACTCCTACGACAAGATGGTCGAGCGAGCCAACGAGAAGGGCTTCGTCTTCGCCTACGCGCGGGACGAGTCGCAAGAAGTGGCCAAGGCCTACGCGGCCGAACGCACGCCGGAGTTCTACGTGCTGGATGGCGACCGCAAAGTCGCCTACCACGGCTCCCTGGATGACAACACCGAGCCCGAACTCGCGACGACAGCCTTCCTGCGTGACGCCCTCGACGCTGTGCTCGAGGGCAAGACCCCCGCCACGACCGAAACCGCGGCGGTGGGCTGCACCATCAAGTGGAAGAAGTAGCTCCTACGGAGTCAGATCCACGGCGGTAGTCGAGCCGTCGGCGAAGTTCTCGGCCTGCAAGCCCGTCGCAAGAAGTGTCCGTAGCTCGTTCGTTCGCTTTACCGCTGCGATCGCGATCTTCTGATTGATCCGCAGCTGAGCGAGCGTCGGCGTGAACGTTGCCGTTGATGCCGTCGTCGGCGGAATCTCGGTCTTGGACGCGGCAGCTGGTGTTGCCGCCGGAGTCGTCGAGGTGATGGAGAGGTCCTGACGCAGGCGATCGCGACCGAGCTTTCCGTTGACGAGGTCGCCACCGGTCAGCTTGCCCTCGAGTCGCGCCTTCAACGCGTTCGATCGACGAACCACTGCCGCGTAGATCCTCTCGTTCGTTCGTAACTGAGCGGTAGTCAAGGTAAACCGAGCGCCGCCGGTACGGCGATTGCCAGCGCAATCGCTCGCATCTTTGGTTCTTGCAGCGCCATTCTTACCCCCAGATCAGGATCGCGTAGATCCGACCACTCGATGCGCGAGGGAATCGCTCGTTAGGGGCACGACACCTTTACCTCAGCGACCAAAGACCGCCCGGGAGCTACTGCGGGGTGAAGGTCCCGTAGCTCCGGGAGTGGTAGAGCAGTGGCGACTGCTGCCCCATCTCAACATCGACGACACGCCCGACCAGGATCGTGTGATCCCCGCCGTCCGGGGTCGAGTGACGCTCGCAGACAAGCCTGGCCGCGCCGACAGCAAGCAGCGGAGCATCGAACGGTCCCGCCTGGAAGTCGACGCCATCGAACTTGTCGATGCCGGCTGTCGCAAAGCGGTTCGAGAGGTCTTCTTGGTCGCGTCCAAGAACGTGGACCGCAAACCCGGGTGCCTCACACAGATTGTCGTGCGCGCCGCTGCTGCGACTAATGCAGACCAGGATCAACGGCGGGTCCATAGAGACCGAGCTGAAGGCCGACGCGGTCAGCCCCGCGATCCTGCTTGGGCCCGTGGCGGTCACAATGGTGACACCACTCGCCCACGACGAGAGGCCATCGCGGAACAGCTGCATATCGACACTAGGCGGCGAGGTAGACATGGCCGCGAAGAACCTACCGGCCGACGCCGAAACCCGCACTAGACTTGCCTCAAACCGGGCGTGTAGCTCAGCGGTTAGAGCAGGGGACTCATAATCCCACGGTCGCAGGTTCGAATCCTGCCGCGCCCATTCATACCCCCGTGGGTACGAGAGATTTCCCATGGTTATGGGCTTTCTCGT
>CAMYIK010000094.1 GCA_947258365.1 uncultured Thermoleophilia bacterium
GATTTCCCTGCAAATCCGATGGGCCGTGTAGGGCTCGAACCTACGACCTTGGGATTAAAAGTCAGTCCCGGGTGATTTCAGCGAACCGTCGGCAACGGAAACCCGCTGTAAAAGGACATTTCCCATGCGCGAGCAGTCGCAGGAAAATGGGTTCTATGGAGTTTGCCCCGTACTACCACGGTACGCGCGCGACACTTCTCACTGGCCCCAACGGTCATCCGGCAGGCTGTCCCTCAACAGGACCTCACAGCTAAACGGTCCTGGATCGGGCAGGGCGACAGCAAACCCCTTGTCGGTGCTGACCTCCACCCGCGCTCCGGCCTCAACGCGGGTGCCCGGGGCGGGACTCAGCTTGGTTGCCCTTGGCGGTGGGGCGCCAGAGCGCCACATCGGCGCGGCCTGTCGTGCGAACTCCGGCTCAAGCCCGGCTTCACAGACACGAAGAAACGCTTCGTACACCTCGACGCCGACTACGTCTGAAATGGCCACCCGACCATTGTCGCTACCACCACCGCACCCAGCGACGAGGCCTGCAAGCCCGGCCACAATCAAAACCCCCAGCAGCTTCAAACCCATGGCCCGGTCTTACCACTACCGATCCTCAACTCACTATCCCGCTGTCTACCCGAGTCTCCTCCCACCCATACCGGCTACCAAGAATCCATCTCCGCCCATCAACCAACACCAACTCCTTCCCTCTCCCGAACCACCACCAGCACCCACACTGACCAACTACCTCCTCCCGGATGGGCGGGTGGGGGTAGTTGGTCAGTGTGGGTGCGCCACTGCCCAGTCGCCATGCGGGCTCGCGGTCCGTTGCCCTTCCGGGGGGGTGGAGGGCCTAACGGATAGCGCAAAGGAAACCCGTGCCTTCTCAGGTCACGAGCCTGGCGCCGTTCTGCCACACGACCGGGTTCTGAATCGTTCTCGCCCGGCGCCCTCTCGGCACTCATCAGATGGTCACCTCAGCGGTTCTGAATTCGCTACCGCTTGGAGGCTCGGAATGCAGCACGGACGATCTCCCTACCTCTTGGTTGAAGACGTCGCGGATCGTCTTCACGTCAGTCCACGGACTGTCCATGAACTCACCCGCACCGCCGCGATCCCGCACCGACGCTTGCCGGGAGCGAGGCGCTGCCTCTTCCGAGAGGACGAACTCTCCGCGTGGGAGGACGGCGCTACCCTTGAGGTGATCGATCAGCCCCGCGGCGGCCGGATCGTTCGGCCGAAGGTGGCGGCCTGATGGCGTCTCTACAAGCACGCCACCAAAAGGCGTGCACCATCGGTCGGGCCTGGACCACCTTCGAGGACGCACGCAGGGGCTGCACCTGCAAGAACGGCCCGACCTACTACGTCGCGGTCCGCGAAGGCCGGAAGGTCACGCGCGAGCGAATCGGCAAGGAAAGAAAGGCCGCCGAGCGCGCGCTACGCAAGATCGGCTCGCGGGTCGACGAGGGCATCTATCGCGCCCAAGAGTCGATCCGATTCTCGGCTTGGTCGGACAAGTGGGTCGACTCGCTCGAACGAAAAGAGACGACCAAAGAGAGCTACCGCTCAACGCTCGCCTACGCCGTCGAGGTCTTCGGCGAGAAGCAGGTCCGCCGGATCATGGTCGAGGACGTCGTCGCCTTCATTCGGCACACGCGAGAGGCAAGGCTGGCGTCATCCACGCGCGCCAAGCATTTGAGGGTGCTTGGCGCGTGCTTAGGGGCAGCCGTCATTCACGGCTACGCGGCGCAGAACCCAGCGAAGCTAATCCCGAAGTCCGAGCGACCTCGCGAAGAGGTCAAAGAGGCCGCCTACTTCGAGAATGACGAACTGCCGCGACTCTTCTCGGAGTTTCACGATGGGCTCTATCGCGTCTTCTGTGAGACGGCGCTGAAGACCGGCATGCGTCAAGGCGAGCTGATCGCATTGGAATGGCGAGACATCGATCTAACCGAGGGTGTGATCCGCGTCCGCCGCGGCCGCACCGGTGGGCACACCCGTTCGCCGAAGAACCACGAGAGACGCGACGTCGATCTGATCTCAGGAGTAGTCGACCTGCTCGGAGCGTGGTGGGGCGAGGTCGGCCGGCCCGCCGAGGACCGGCTCGTCTTTCCCGGCTTCGGGAAGTCCGGATATCTCGACCCGACGACGATCACCCAGCGCGAGCTTCGAGGAGCGATGAAGCGCGCGGGACTGCCGAGAGAGGGAGCCACCGGAACGAATCGGACTTTCCACTCGCTGCGCCACACCTTCGCGAAACGGGCATTGGAGTCAGGCGCGCAGATGAGCTGGGTGTCACGTCAGCTTGGCCACTCGACGATCGTGATCACGATCGGGACCTACGGCCATTGGGAGCGCGGGGAGCGGAGGAAGCAGGCCGCGCTCTTGGAGGATGCGTTTACCGTCTGAGGGTCCTCTGTCGACGGCCTTTGGCAGCGATCCCTATGCCCAGCCGCATCGCGAGAGGGACGGCCTCTACGGCGTAGAAGGCTCGCGGCATGACTCTGAAACTCTTCCAGCCCGAGTACAAGACGCCGATCAAGAACTACTTCGTCGATCCTCTGGTGAGCGCAGAGACCCAAGAGGCGATGCGTCGAGAAAGGCGCAGGTGGTGGCAAGACCACTACACCGGCTGGTACTACCACCCCGATCATCCGTATGTCGGTGTGCGAGCGATCCTCATCTACGTGATGTTGGGGTCTGTCGCCGCAATCCTCGTATCCAGCGGCTTGGTGTCCGGCGGAGTGTGCGCCGGAGGCACTGGGTGCATCCATGTCGATTCTGGCGGCCTGGAAGTCAATGCCGATGACTCCGTCACCGTGCCGGGGCCGTAGTTGTCGAGGGACTGAGGCCCGCGCACCACACAGAACAGAAAACGATGTTTCACATCGAAGTCTGTTTCACCTATGCTGAAACAGATTAGAATACGAAACAGACCGAACACAGGCTGAGTCCATTGCTTGCAGTCGAGAAAGCACCGCCAACCGAGAGACGCATAGCGTCGAGTGTCGAGGAACTACTTGCTGAGACTCTTCCGAACGGCTGGTCGCTTCGGTCTGACTCCGACGCAAAAGTAGAGCGCTTTCGAGTGGACCTTCTGATCGAGGTCACCTCACCGAGCGGTCAGACCGCCGATCTTGCGATCGAGATCAAACGAATGATGGAACCCCGACTTGTTGACGCAGCGGCGAATCAGATCTCGATGCTTGCAGCTGAGCTTGGACCGACTGCCGTCCCGGTCGTCGCTGCCGACTACCTGTCCCCGCGATCGCGCAAGCTTCTTGAAGACCGCGGCGTGGGATACGTCGACACGACCGGCAACGTCAGACTTACAGTGCCTACTCCCGGACTGTTCATCTCGGCGATCGGCGCCGAACGAGATCCGTGGCCGCGAGAGAGCAGTCTTCAATCGATCGGGGGCCCGGGCGCGTCGCGTGCCCTTAGGGCGCTAGTCGATTCTTCTCCGCCATTCGGCGTACGTGAACTCGCTGGATCGACCAGCGCCTCGGCCCCCACTATCTCCCGTGTACTCGAACTCCTGGAGCGCGAAGGCATCGCTAAACGCGAGTCTCGTGGTCCCGTCCTGTCTCTCGACTGGCAGGCCGCCATTCGACGATGGGCCGAGGATTACGAGCAGATGGGCTCGAACGCGGCAATCGCCTTTCTCGAACCGCGTGGGATTCCGGAGCTGGAAAAGAAGCTCAGTAGGGCGGACCTCATCTACGCAGCGACAGGTGCGTTCGCCGCCCAGAGATTCGATCCGATCGCGCCAGCGCGAATTGCGACTCTCTACGTGGACGACGTGACAGAAGCGGCGCGCCGGCTCCATCTTCGCGAAGCGGACGCCGGCACCAACGTCGTCCTTCTTGAGCCATTTGATCAAGTCGTCTTCGAGGGGGTGACTTCTCGCGACGGCCTCCAGTGCGTCGCGCCAAGTCAGCTCGCCGTCGACCTACTTACCGGTCCTGGCAGAGAGCCGTCGCAGGGCGAGGAGATGCTGCGGTGGATGGAGGAGAACCAAGATGCCTGGCGCTCCTGACCCGCTCTACGTCCGCGCCCGGTCGGCCCTGCTCGATGCAGCCGAGGCGCTTGCTCCTCATCTCGATGCCATCGTTCTTGTCGGCGCGCAGGCCATCTACCTCCACACCGGCGACGCTGACCTCGCTGTCGCCGAGTACACCACGGACGCTGACTTCACGCTCGGCCCCGGCGACGTCGCGGACTCGCCGCTGCTGGCAGATCTGCTCATCGACGGCGGGTTCACCACTAGGGAGCACCCCGGCGGGTGGCTCAGTTCCGACGGCATCTATATCGACCTGATGGTCCCCGAAGCGCTCGCCGGCCCGGGCACTCGGGGTGCGCGTTTGGGGCCGCATGGGAAACGAGCCGCCCGACGTGCCAAAGGCCTCGAAGCGGCGCTCGTTGACCGTCACCCAATGACGATCGGCGCCCTCGATCCCACGGACTCCCGATCAGTCACGATGAATGTCGCCGGTCCGGCCGCGCTGCTCGTGTCGAAGGTCCACAAGATTTCCGAGCGCACAGAAAGCGAGGACCGAGTGCGAGACAAGGACGCACTCGACGTACTCAGGCTGCTCCAGGCCGCAACGACAGCCGAGCTTGCCGGGCGCCTCAGGATGCTCCGCACCCATCCACTAAGTGCAGAGGTCACCGCCGACGCCATCGCACGACTGGAGCCACTGTTTGGCACCGTGGACGCCACCGCCGTCCTCATGGCTGTGCGAGCGGCCGGGCCCGAAGCCGATGCCGCCACAATCGCGGCATCGATGGCGGTTCTGGCCTCAGACCTGGCGTCGGCGCTTTAAGGAGCCTCTCGCCGGCATCATGGCCAGCGCCGAGCCCGGCTGATCTACGTAGCTTCGGTCGCCGGTCGACGGATGGGCTGAGCGCGCGAAGACGTGCTCCTCGGCACCCTGGGCGGTGAGTGGACCCAGGAGCCAACCCGCAGGCGGGTTGTGGCAATTCCACGATGGCGGGACTGAGCCGAGACAGGGAGTGTGGGGAATAGAGCGCCGATCAGCGGCACGGCAGCGCACGCAAGGAGTGGAGGCGACATGACGACTGGCCTGGAAACTACTTTGAGCCCGGACGAGGTCCTGGCGACGACCCGATCCGTCCGAATAGGGATAGACACGAGCCGTGAGGTGCCACGAGAGCTAATAGAGGAGTGCGTCACGCTGGCACTCCAGGCCCCGAGCGGTTCGAACATCCAGAACGCCCACTTCGTGGTGGTGACCGACGCCGAGAAGCGGCGCGCCCTTGCTGAGATCTACCGCCGCGGCTGGGAGGTATACGCCCAAACCCCTGTGTACGCGCCGAACCTGAAGTTCGACGATCCGGAGCACGGCGCGCGGCACGAAAAGATCGTTAAGGACGCGCTGGCCTTTGTCGAGCACATCCAGGACGTGCCCGTGATGGTGATCCCCTGCGTCGAGTTCGGCGCCGGGCGGGGGAAGGTTTTCGCCGAGGGCGGATACTCCCGAGAGGCCGCGCTTCCGGCGCTGCTCCACTCCGCCATCTGGGGAGCAATCCTGCCGGCTGCGACAAGGTTCCGGCTGGCGGCACGGGCGCGTGGTCTCGGGAGCTGCTGGACCGTGGTGCACCTCTTCTTCGAGCAGGACGCAGCTGAGGTACTCGGGATCCCCTACGAGAACGTTCAGCAAGCGGCGCTGTTCCCGGTTGGTTACGCGTCGGATGACGAGTTCTTTCGGGCCTGGCGACCCCCACTGTCAGAGGTGCTGCACTGGGACTCCTGGTGAGCTGGGGTTACGGCTCTCAACGACGCTGAAAGGAAGTGGCTCAAGAAGGCCCTCGTCGTATACGAATCGATGTATGGCAACACGCACGAGGTCGCGGAAGCGATCGCCGCGGGGCTCAAGTCTCTTGGGGAGATCACCGCGGGATCGATAGTCGAGACCGGGCTGGTCGCCGCAGCCGGCGCCGGGCTGCTGGTCGTGGGCGGGCCCACCCACACGCATGGCATGAGTAGGGCCGCGAGTCTTGATCAGAGCGCTGCTGTATCGCTCAAGAGAACTCGGACTCTTGAATGAGACTGCGTTTCGTAGGTCAATGGTCAACCTCAATGAGGAATGGGGAGCTCGATCCGAGCCAGGTGATTTAGGTGAGCCGGAAGCACCGCTTCTCTTAGCGCGTGCGATCGAATTGGTCCGGGCGAACAAGGCGACTGCGATTGAAGACCTGCGGGACTTCACTGGCTCTCGGATTCTGAGATCGAGGAACTCACTAGCGCCGATTTGGGCTCTGGCACTCGGCACGAAGGCGCGAAGATCGTTTTCGAGCTGCCGACGTCCAACTAGGACTTCGCATACCACCAGGCTGCGGCTCAGCGGCGCTCGAAGAAACTGCCTGGAGGTCACCTCGGTGCTGGTTCTCGGCGGTGCCTAGCGGCCGAATCGGTACTACCACGGTACGCGCAGGCCACTTTTCCACAGGTCAGCGACCCCGTGACCTGATATTTTACCTGCAAATCCGATGGGCCGTGTAGGGCTCGAACCTACGACCTTGGGATTAAAAGTCCCCTGCTCTACCAGCTGAGCTAACGGCCCCTCGGGACTCAGGATATCCGGCTCCGAATCGCCTGACCGTCAGGCAGCACCACGGGCCTCTGGTTGGCGACCGATTCCCCGCCGCGTCTCACGGCATCACGCTTTGGTATCTAGAACTGGTCGCGGAGATAGCGGATGAGGTCGACCGTCGTGACCACGCCGGCCAGCGCGTCGTCGCCGTCGACGACGAGGATCGAACCGAATTCGCCCGAGGCCAGGAGGTCGGCGGCGTCGTACACGGTCGCCGAGTGCGAAAGCGTCTGAAGTTCGGTGTTCATCGTTTCGGTGATCGTGTGCTGATGATCGAGCATGGCCGCCGCCATGCGCTCGTCCGTGCCGTCATAGTCGTAGACGAGTTTGAAGACGTCGGTCGCCGAGATGATCCCTACCGGGCGGCTGCCGTCCACTACCGGAATGTGGCGGAAATGGTTCTCGCGAAGGATCTCGGCCACGGTGCTGAGTGGCTGCGCAACGTGAACGGTCGTCACCTGCTCGGTCATCACGGTTGCGATCGGCTCGTTGCGGTTCATCAAAATGGATCTCCTGGTCGACGCGAGGTCCGCGCGGTGCGCGACGGCTGGAGCCTACCCGCCACCAGCCGGGACGAACGGTTCCGATCCCTGCATCGGGCAGGCGCTCGGAGGCGCCCTGAGAAAACACACAATCGCCAATCAGTCCGTTACGGAACTCTCGTGCGGGCGAAACCCCCGCGGGTGAGGGTGCTTTCCAACCGGTCCGTTACGCACACCTCCAAGAGGAGAATTTGATGAGCCAGCGACGCCGACTGACCGCCATGATCGCGGTTGGGGCTATTGGTGCAGGAGCGGCCCTCGCGGGGCCCGCTCTCGCGCATGACCCCAAGTCCGGTTCCGACCATGGTGAGAAGGCCGCGGAGAACGGGTCCAAGGACACCGCCAAGGCCGAACGACGCGCAGCCAAGCGTGCGGAACGGATGGCTCGTCGAGCCAGTCACCGCGCCTTCGGGCGTGAGATGCGGAGGATGGGTCGTAACTCCCGCAAGGCGCTGCGGCACTGCCACATCGCTCCTGATCGTATGCTGACCTCCGAGAACAGCAAGCACCTCGGGCTCATCAAGCAGATCATCGACGTGCACGTTCAAGAGGGCGACCTCTCGCCTGAGCGCGCGGAGATGAAGTACGCCCGCTGGCAGAAGAAGGTCACGATTCGCACGGCGATGAAGACCGCTCGCTCGGCACCTGTGCTCGAGCTCTTCGGCGCGGCGGATCGCAGGGCGCTTCGCGGCATGAAGGACGCCGCTGGCGGCTGGCGCGAGCTTCGCGAGTCCAAGGGTGTCAGCCGCATGGACATGCGGGCCGCCAAGCGCGAGGGCAAGCTCGACCGCTGGCAGGCCGTGATCGACCTGTGCACCTCGGGTGACGGCATGGAGAAGCCGGCTGAGGAAGAGCCCGCAAAGGGCGAAAAGCCGGCCAACGGCGAGACTCCCAAGGGCGGAGAGAAGCCGCCCAAAGGTGAGACCGCTCCCACTGATGGGGAGAAGACGGCCGTCTAGGCAGGCCGACATCGAGGGCTCGGAGGACAAGGACTCCTAAACGAGCCGGCCGGGGGGATCGCACGCCCCCCGCGATACGAGGGCGTTGCGGAGTTGGATAGGGGAGTCCGGCTCCGCCACGCCTCGTTTTTTTCATCGCAAAGCGTGCTGGCATATCCTCCTCGCGTGACCCTCTATGAAGCACATGACTGCTGGAAGTGCGTCGAGGTCCGCGAACTACTCGACCGACTCGGTCTTGAGTACGACACGGTCCAGACGCGTGGCAACGCCGAAGCCAAGGCCTTCATGCTTCAGCTGATGGGGGACCCGGTTCAGGTGCCGACGCTGATCGATGGTGACCTGGCCATCTGGGATCGCCGCCGGGTGATGGCGTACCTCGAGCAGACCTACGGTGGAGACACCAGTGGCACGCCCTGGCGGGAGCTCCCCACGTTCAAGGGCGGCTCGTGCTCGGTCGAGGGTGCCTGCGAGGTGCCTGCAGCGAACTAGCGCGTTGGGCGCGAGCTGGGGGAGCTCGCGCCCTGCACCTCCCGGCCGGCCACTGCCGCGATGGCGTTGCGACGCGTGTCCGACGCGGCGTCGGATAACGTGTGACCGAGGGCGACCACCGGAGGATCGATGTCCGTACTCACTGACGAACAGGTACGTGTGAAGCTGGCCGATCTGCCCGGCTGGCGAACCGAGGGCACGGCGATCGTCAAGGAGTTCTCGTTCGACGACTTCATGGGCTCGATCGGTTTCATCAACGGGCTCGCCGAAGTTGCCGAGGAGGCCAATCACCACCCGGATCTGTCGGTGAGCTGGAATCGGGTCATCGTGCAGTGGAGCTCGCACGAGAAGGGCGGCGTCACCGAGTTCGATCTGGAGATGGCCGCGAAATCCGACGGCCTCGCCTAGGCCTACGTGATCTACCAGCGGCTCTTGCGGCCGCTCCTGTTTCGGCTCGACCCCGACCCCGCACACAGAGCGGCAATCAGCGCGTTGACCCACGGCCATCGGGTGCTGCGCACCCCGACTGCGTCGCGGGATCCGCGCCTGGCTCAGCGGGTGCTCGGCCTGGACTTTCCTAACCCCGTCGGACTTGCCGCCGGCTTCGACAAGTTCGGCACCGCGGTCTCCGCCTGGCCGAAGGTCGGCTTTGGTTTTGCCGAGATCGGTTCGGTCACCGCCTACCCGCAGCCCGGCAATCCTCCGCCGCGAATGTTCCGCCTTCCCGCCGACGAGGCCCTGATCAACCGCATGGGGTTCAACAACGACGGTTCATCGCGCACCGCCGGCAGGCTTCTGGTGGCCCAGCGCAAAGGCCAGCTCGGGGAGATCCCTTTGGGGATCAACATCGGCAAATCGAAGGTCACGCCGGTCGAGGACGCGGCAGGCGACTATGTGGCTTCTCTTGAGGCCCTGTGGCCGGTTGCCGACTACGTGGTTGTGAATGTCAGCTCGCCCAACACGCCTGGCCTGCGCGATCTGCAGGAGAGCTCGGCGCTGGCCGAGATCATGCGCGCCCTGCAGCAGGTCAACGCGCGCCGATCGGAGCTGGAGCAGAAACCCGAGCGGCCGATCCTGGTGAAGATCGCACCCGACCTCAGCGGCGCTCAGGTCGACGCCGTCGTCGATCTGGCGCTCGATCTCGGCATCGAGGGCATCGTCGTCAGCAACACCACCCTCAGCCGCGATGGTCTTCGCAGCGGGCCATCCATCACCGCTGAGGCCGGCGGGCTTAGCGGGCGACCTGTCGCCGCTAAGAGCACCGAACTCGTTCGGCGGGTGTCTCGCCGCGCCGACGGTCGCTTGGTGATCATCGGCGTGGGTGGCATCTTCAGCGCCGAGGACGCCTGGCAGAAGATTCTTGCCGGCGCTTCCTTGGTTCAGCTCTACACCGGGCTGGTCT
>CAMYIK010000095.1 GCA_947258365.1 uncultured Thermoleophilia bacterium
CCGGGGTTGTCACCTGACCATGGGTCCAAGGTGGTGTCGACCGCGTCCACCGCGGCGATCTTGCTGACGACATCCTCGGCGAAGGTCTGGAACTCCGGATCGTCGACGGTCAGCTCACCACTGGAGATCGTTACGGTCTCGGTGAACTGGTCGCCGATAAGAGAACTGTCTTCTACGAGCTCACGACCCGCCTGAGAATCCGGGTTGTTCGTGAACGCGATCTCGGTCGTGATCGCGTCGGCGAAGAGCGCGCCGATGATCACGAAGGACGCCACGAACGCGATGACCCAGGCCCCAATCACCTTCCATGGGTTCCGGGCTGACGCTCCAGCCAGGCGTCTTGTCAAAGGAATATTCATTGCGGGGGTGTGCCTCCTCGCCGCGCCTTTACCAATTCAAGTGGACCGGAGGCTACCGATCTCGGTCGACTGCGGGTCCCGTGTCACCACCCGCAGCCAACGAAGACTTCGGAGCCACGGGTCGTGTCGGCAGCACCCTTTCGCCTCTGCGCGGATCGGTCCATCGCCAAGACGCTCTCGCGCATATGAGTACGTCTCGCCGTGGGTCGGGCGCGCCGCTCAGCTGGGGGTGATTGCCACCAGCAGGCCGCCGTCATCGTCATAGGCAGGAAACAAGTCGAGCTTCGCCGGCGTGTCGGTCTCCACGCCGCGTGCGCGAAAGGTGCAGTCGAAGTCGAGCACCCGGACGCCCCACTCCAGCGCGCGAGCGGCGGGGTCGTCTCCCTCGTAGCCGCCGACACCGAGCCGCTCCAGAACCTCGTGGCCGAGGAGATCTTCTTCCGTGAAGCCGGTCACGGCGGTGGTCGCGAGCCCGATCGCCAGCACGCGCCGCTCGCCATCGCAGGCGAGCAGGCCGGTCTTGGGGCTGGGGTAGTAGTCCTCGAGCAGCTCGAAGAGAAAGCCGAATCCGCAACGGGAACAGCCGCGGGGCTGGTGGCGTACGTGTCGATCGCTGGCCGCCTCGCGGTGACCGCAGCGCGTGCAAATAAAAACCGGCATGGCGGCGGAATCTTAGGGAGGCCTGGACGGAATGCCCAGGCGCGTGTTCTGCAGGACGTAAACCAAATCTCGGCTCGGGCCGATATCGACAGGGTAGGAAAGCAACGCCAGGGAGGGCGTCAGCTTGCAGCTGGGCACGGATCGCCCTCGGTACCGTCTTCGGGACGCGGCTTTGGTCGCGCTATCGGCGCTTGCCCTGACGAGCTATCTCGGCGTCGTGTCGTTTGCCCGCGGCGAGAGCCTGCCCGGTTTCATGACCTCCTCCGGTCCGACGACCAGCGCGGTGATCGTCACGCTCACAGCCGGGGGCTCGAGCCCGAGCACTCACGCCCAGGGCGAGCAGGTTGGTCGGCAGGTAGTGCTCGGCCGGCAGTCCGGCATTCTCGCCGACGCGGGCATCGATGAGGACGACGCCACCAGGTACTGGCTTGGAGGGGTGATCGTCGTTGAGGCAACCACCGAGCAGATCGCGATCCTTCGCGAATCGCCGGACGTTGCCTCGGTTGAGCCGGAGCCCGTTGTCACCATCACGGACTTTGGCGCCCTGCCTGACCCGGGCGCCGGCAATTGGGGCATCGAGGCTGTCGGCGCAGACCGCGTGTGGGGCGAGCTTGGTCTCACGGGAGCGGGTGTTCGCGTGGGGCACATCGACACCGGTGTCGATGCCGCCAACCCGACTCTCACCAACAAGGTTCTCGCCTGGCGCGACTTCGTCAACGGTCAGCCGCAGCCTTATGACGACAACGGGCACGGCACCCACACCGCGAGCACCGCCGTAGGGCGGCAGGTAGACGGAGCGCCGATCGGCGTTGCGCCGGACGCCGCGCTCGTCGTGGCCAAGGCCATCGGCGCGAGTGGAACCGCTCCCGGCAGCCAGCTCCTTGCCGCAGCCCAGTGGATGGCTGACCCCGACGGCGACCCAACGACTGCCGACCAGCCCACCGTCATCAACAGCTCGTGGACCGCGGGCAACGCCAACGACACCTGGTTCCGCTCCGTGGTGCGCCACTGGCTCAGCCTGGGCATCGTGCCGGTCTTCGCCGCGGGCAACACGGGCCCCGACCCAGGGTCTGTCGGCAGTCCCGCCGCCTACCCGGAGTCCTTCGCCGTTGGTGCCATCGACCAGGACGAGAACGCGCCCGGCTTCTCATCACGGGGTCCGATCATCTGGCAGGACGGCGATGGTTCGGGCCCTCCCTCCGGCACGTTGCTCACCAAGCCCGATATCGCCGCGCCTGGGGAGGACATTCTCGGCGGCTACTTCGATGGCTATCTGACCTTCAGCGGCACCTCCATGGCCGCGCCGCACGTCGCCGGAGCTACGGCCCTGCTTCACCAGCACTCGCCGGGCCTCTCCACCGACGACGTCGTTTCGGCCCTTACCGCGACCGCTCGTGATTTGGGATCGGCCGGAAAGGACTCGACTTACGGCTACGGCGCCCTTGATGCGTACGCGGCGGTCGTCTCCGTTGGAGCGACGCCTCAAAGGGCGACCGACGCGACCTTCGTGAAGACGCCGCCCAAGAGGACCAAGGCGCGCAACCTGACCTACGGAGTGGCGCTGACCGGCGCGTCGGCCTACCAGTACCGCGTGGACGGCAAGCCTTGGAGCACTCCCTCGGGCGCAAAGACCTTCAAGGTTGCGGTGACTCCGGGCCGGCACACCATCTCCGTCAAGGCCGTCAGCACTGAAGGCCGCGTCGATCCGACAGCCGCCAAGCACGTCGTGATCGTGGATCGCGCCGCTCCTGTCGCGGCGGTGTCCTGGAAGGTCCGCGGTCGCAAAGTCGTCTTCAGCGCGAAGGTTCGCGACAAGGGCGTCGGCGTCGCAAACCGGAAGATCATCTGGCGCATTGGCAAGCGGACCGCACGCGGTAGGAAGCTGACCTATCGCTTCCCGAGCGCGACCCCACGGCGGGTCCGATTGATCGTGACCGACCGGGCGGGCAACCGTCGTGTTGTTCGACGACTCGTCACCCCGCGTCGTCCGACCGTCGCCCGAGCGAAAACCAAGAGCTCCGTCCGCAAGGGTGGGACTCTCAAGGTCTCCGGCGCCGCCGTAAGAAGTGGGCGCGTGAAGGTGACCCTCGTTCCCGTTCGGCGGAAGCTCAGCGCGACGGCCGCACTCAGTGCTCCCGCCGAGGTGCGTCGTGTTCAGAGCGTCGACGCCGGTCGGTTCGGACTTTCGCTCCCGTTGCGAGGGCTCCCCGCCGGTCGCTACCGGCTTCGCGTCGCCACTCTCGGTCGCCTCGGTCGAGGCGAGCGGCAGATCACGCGCACCGTCCGCATCACCGAACGCTGAACCGAGGCCGGCGCGGCAGTCGCCGTTAGACTCCGGCGACCAATCTCGTGGGGGTGCGATGGAGCGGCGCAAACTCGGCAGTACAGACATCGAGCTGTCGGTCATCGGAATCGGAACATGGGTCTTCGGGGGTCGTTGGGGTGGGGCAGAGGACGCCCAGTCGGAGCAGGCTCTCCACGCGGCGATCGACGCTGGAATCAACTGGGTCGACACCGCCGACATCTATGGGCAGGGCCGTGCTGAGCGGGTCGTCGCCAAGGTGCTCAAGGAGCGCTCGGACGACGTCATCGTCTCGACCAAGGGTGGCGTCGCCTGGGAGCTCGAGCCCGAATTCAAGATCTGGCGTGCCGCGAGCCGCGACTACCTGCGTATGGCGATTGATCGAAGCCTGCTTGCTCTGGAGCAGGACTCGGTCGACATTTACCATGTGCACTGGCCGGTGGCGTCCGTGCCGATCGAGGAGACCATCGACGCCCTGGTCGAGCTGCGCGACGAAGGGAAGATCCGAGCGATCGCCGTGTCCAACTACCACCTCGACGATCTGGAGCAGACGGCGCAGGTAGCTCCAATCGACGCGTATCAGCCGGGGTACCACCTGATGCGCCGCGACATTGAGGCCGGGGAGCTGTCGTGGTGTGCGGACCATCAGGTCGGTGTGCTGGCGTATGGCCCGCTCGCGCACGGTCTGCTGACGGGAAAGATGGGCGAGCAGACGACCTTCCCGCCGAATGACTGGCGCGCCACCAGTGAGTTCTTCGTCGATGAGGCCTACCCGCAGCGGGTTGCGGTCGCGAGGGAACTCGACGCAATCGCGGAGCAGTCCGGTCGTGCGGGTGGTGTGGCAGAATTGTCGATCGCGTGGGTGCTGCGTCGCCCGGAGGTGACCTCGGCGATCATCGGCATGCGCGACGGGGCACAGGCGACGGAGAACGCCCGGCTCGCGCAGACGCCTCTCACCTCAGACGAGGAGGACGCGATCGAGGCCGTACTCGCGAAGTACCCGGATGTGTCGCGTCCCTACGGCCATGGCGAGCCGCCCGATCCTGGAGCGGAGTGAGGGTGTGGGCATGAAGATCGCGGTCGTGGGCTCGACCGGCCTCATTGGAGGCAAGGTCGCCGAGGCGCTCGTCGCACGCGGCGACGAGGTCATCGCCGTGTCGCGGCGCGGGCTTCCCATCGAGGGTGCAACGGCTCTGGCCTGGGACCCGGTGGCAACACCACCGCCGCCTGAGCTGACTGACGGCGTCGATGCTGTCGTGAACATGGCCGGTAGGCCTGTGGCGCCGGTCAGGTGGACCGAGGACAACAAGAAGGAGATGCGCGAGAGCCGCGTCGGAACCACGCGGTCGCTCGTAGAAGCCATCGTCGCCGGCGATCCGAAGGTCTTCGTCAACGCCAGCGCGGTCGGCTACTACGGGCCCTCCGACGATCCGGTCGTGGAGAGCGACGGTCCCGGCGAGGACTTCCTGGCCGATATGTGCCTGGAGTGGGAAGACGCCGCGATGCCGGCGACCGATCATGGGGTGCGCGTGGTGCCGGTGCGCACCGGCATCGTGCTCGACTCGGATGAGGGAGCCCTGCCACCGCTCGCCAAGGCCACCAAGATGTTCGTGGGCGGGCCGCTGGCTGGAGGCCGCCAATGGTTCCCCTGGATCCATATCGATGACCAGATCGGGATCATCCTTCAGGCGATCGACGACCCAGACGTCGTGGGTCCAATCAACGCGGCGTCCCCGAACCCGGTGCGGCAAAAAGACTTCGCCCGCACTCTTGGGCGGATCCTAAAGCGGCCATCGTTTCTGCCGACGCCGGCTTTCGCGATGAGGCTCCTCTTTGGCGAGGGCGCAACGGCGGTGCTCAACGGGCAGCCCGCCCTACCGGCGGCCATCGAGGAGGCGGGCTACGAGTTTCGGCACCCTCATCTCGAAGGTGCCCTGCGCGACTTACTCGGCTAGCTACCGCCGTAGAGCGACTTCAGCTGCGCGGAGAGCACCTTCCACTGCTCGTCCACGTACTTCGAGGCCACGTGGTACCGCGCCCCTGGTAGCCCTTGAGCCAGGCTGACGGACTGATCGTCGTGCTCGTTCTGCAGCTTCAAGAGCATTGTGCGGTACTCGCCGATCATGCCCGCCATCTCGAAGTGCTTGACCTGGATCTCGTCGAGCATCTCGTCGACTTTCGCATGGGCGTCATCGCTCATCTGGTCCCCAATCGCCGCCGTGCGATCCTGAATCGATCGCGATTCGCGGATGGTACCCGCGCCTTCGGGCCTTTCGGAATGACAGCGTCGGAGTGCGCGGTCTCGGCGCGGCTCGCGGTGGTGAAACCGCGAAGGCTATCCGGTCAAACCGGGATGGCTCAGGCGCTCGCGGCGGACAGCATCGATCCAATGATCTTCGACGATCGCCACGACGCGGGCCGCCGTTTGGCGGCTGTCTTGACGCCCTTGAAAAAAGAGCGTCCGCTCGTGTTCGCGGTCCCGCGCGGCGGGGTCCCGGTAGCCGCCGAGGTTGCGGTCAGCCTCGGCCTTCCGCTCGATCTGATCACCGTCCGGAAGCTCGGTTCGCCGCAGAACCCCGAGTTGGCCGTCGGTGCCATCGCCGAGGATGGGACCGCTGTCTACGACCCGACTCTCATGCGGCACCTCCAGGTCACCGAGGGGGAGCTCACCGAGATCCGTGAACGTGAGGAGCGGGAGCTCGCGCGTCGGCTGAAGCGTTTTCGGGTCGGAAGCCCTCGACTGGACGTTCGTGGCCGCACGGTGCTGATCGTCGACGACGGGCTCGCAACGGGGCTCACGGACTTGGCTGCCGTTCGCGCCATGCGGGCTATGGGCGCGACCCGCATCCTGCTCGCGGCCCCGGTGGGCTCCAGTCAGGCCGTCGACCTCATCGCTCGCGAGGCGGATCAGGTGATCTGTCTCCAAATCCCCCAGGAGCTTTACGGCATCGGCGCCTGGTACCGGGACTTCTCACCGGTCGAGGACGGCGAGGTGCTCATGGAGTTGTCCAGAGTAGCGACTGCGACGCCCAGTCCGGCCACGGCGCGAGGTTCGGGCGAGGTCGTGGTCGCGTCTGGAGCCGTCGCCCTTCCCGGCAACCTTTCCACGCCGCACGAGCCAATGGGTCTGGTGATCTTCGCCCACGGCAGCGGCAGCAGCCGCCTCAGCAGCCGGAATATCCACGTCGCGCGACTACTCAACGACCGTGGTCTCGCGACGCTGCTGTTCGACCTGTTGACCGAGCAGGAGAGCTGCTCGCGAGAGCTGGTCTTCGACATACCGTTGCTGACGAGCCGACTCGAGGCGGCCGTGCACTGGGCGGCAAGCGAGCCGTTGGTCCAGGGCCTGCCGATCGGCCTATTCGGCGCGTCCACGGGAGCTGCGGCCGCGCTGAGCGCCGCGGCCAACCTCGGTCAGTCCGTTCATGCCGTGGTCTCACGCGGAGGGCGTCCCGACCTGGCCATCGATCTGGCGAGGGTGTCCGCGCCTACTCTCCTGATCGTGGGCAGTCGAGATATCCAAGTGCTCGAGCTGAACCGCTTGGCCGCGAACCAGCTGCGGTGTCCGAATCAGATCGACCTCGTCGAGGGGGCAACGCATCTGTTCGAGGAGCCCGGCGCCCTGGACAACGTCGCGGACCTTGCCGGGGGCTGGTTCCTTAGCCACATGAAGGCCGCGCCACCCCTCTCGGCGAGTCGCTAGAAAGGTCTGGACCGCCAGCCCTCGGTGCTACTCTGAGGAGCGAATCGCGGGGGATTAGCTCAGCTGGAAGAGCGCCGCCTTTGCAAGGCGGAGGTCGTCGGTTCGATCCCGTCATCCTCCACTACTTTTCATCTGGAAATAGACTGCTTTTGAGCGATTTCGGGAAACCTCCGAAAACGCGAAATCAGGCGAAATTGGCCCAAATTGGCCCACGATTGGCCCACGGATCGGACCGAAAACGGCCTCAAGACCTCCGCCTTGGGTGGGCCAATCTTCTGAGTTTGGGTGGCGTGCTTTGATCGGTCGGCCGTGTCTTCTCGATCGACCTCGCCCGCGGGATCATCGGCACAGCGGTTGGGGTCTGGCGCGACACTCCGTAGGTCTCCGCAAGCCGAAGTCGGGTGTCACCCCGACGTGCCCATGGCGGGAGTCGTACAGACTCCTCAATGCAGAGAGCGGTTGGCGCGCAAGTGCAGCTAGGTCTCCAGCGCTTCCGGGCGACCAGGGGGTGTGCCCGCACGATGCTTGAGACCACGCCAGTCCCCTCAGGCTGGGGTCTGCCCGCGTAGCGGCCGCTCACTGCTCCGAGGCCGAATCGCCTCCGCAATTCACCGCATGGACGCTTGGGTCGTTCGCCGATGATCGCCCAAGAGCGCGCTGCCAGTTTCGGCCACATGTCCAAGGTGCGACTGCTTCGAGGTCTGGCGCTGGCTCTGTCCACATCAGCGACGGCGTTCTTCGCGCTCATGGTGATCGGCTATGGCCTTGGATCTGAAGGGATCACCGGGGAGGGAACGGCGGTCGCAGGCGCAGCGCTTCTCCTGACGGCCGCGACGTTCGGCGCGTGGATGAGGTTTCGGCACGCGGGGGTGGCTCTGCTCGGAGCCTCGGCTGTCTTCGCCACGGTTATCGCGCTGACCGCCGGTAGCAACGTTCTGCTCGTGGTCGTGCTGTTGCCCGCACCGTGGTATCTCGCGGGTCTCATACTTCTGGTCAGCGCTCACAGGACCGTCGTGAGTGCCTCGCACTGACCCCGCGCGCAGAGGCGCCGGCGGGCGCGTCGTCTCTGTGAAGGTCTGGCGAGCATGGGCCTGAACGAGCTTCTGATCCTCGTCGCGCCGGGTCTTGCGACCGGCATCGGAGGGTTGGCACTGCTTATGGTGGGGCGAACGTCGGAACGGTCGCTGGATGCGCTGCTTGGCCTTACTGCGGGGATCATGCTCGCGGCAAGCTTCTTCAGCCTGCTGGTACCGGCGCTTGATCGGGGCAGTGTCTGGCAAGTCCTCGTCGGGCTGGCCGTCGGAGCCTTGGTCCTCGCGAAGGTCGACCAGGTGCTACCCCATCTTCATCCGCGTCTGGTCGAGCGCGGTCAAGCCACCGCCTCGGCGAGAGACCCTCGGCGCAAGGCGACCCTCCTCCTGTCCGCGATGACGATCCACAATGTGCCCGAGGGTATGGCCGTTGGTGTGGCGCTCGCCGCGGGAGGCGTCGAGCTCGGTCTCCCGATCGCCATCGCGATCGGTGTTCAGAACATCCCGGAGGGCTTCGCTGCCGCCGCTCCGCTGCTCGAGACCGACGTTCCCCGCCGACGAGTCGCGGCGATCGGTGCGGCGACCGGTCTCGTGGAGCCGCCCGCGGCGCTTGCCGCGTACGCCGCGGTCTCCTACGGGGAGGTGTTGTTGCCGTACGCGCTGGCGTTTGCCGCGGCCGCCATGCTCTATGTGATCGTCGATGAGCTGTTGCCTGAGGCTGCCGCCCGAGGCAACGAGCGAGAGGCGACGATGGCCTTCTTCGTCGGATTCATGCTGATGATGCTGCTCGATGTGACCCTCGGCTAGGTCTCCTGGCGCGTCGCGAGCCTCGGAAGACCCGCAGCCATGATCAGCGCCGTGCCCGGATGGCCTCCGCGGACGCCGGTAGTTGGGTCACAGGCGTACCTCGCCAAGCGGGTCGAGGGTCGTCGACCTTTCTCATGGAGGCTCTCTGAATGCGAAACCCCAAGACCGCCGCCGCCGCGGTTCTCGCTGCACTTGCTGGCGCAGCGCTTCTGATCCGTAACCGGCGGCGCGATCCCCAAACCGGCCAAACCTGGCGGGCGCGCCTGGCTCGCAAATGCCGCCACACATCTGACGCAGTCGGTGCTCATGCCCGCGACGTGAGCCATCGCGCGCGGGGCGCGATGATGGACCTGAGGGCCTCCACGGAGCCGCCCGGTGAGACGCCGGACGCAAAACTCAGGGAGCGTGTTCGGTCTCGGCTGGGGCACATTGCGACCCACGTCCACTCGCTGGAAGTGGCGGTCGAGGACGGGGTGGTGAGCATCAAGGGGCCGATCGCCGAGGGCGCGGCCGAGCCTCTCCTTGAGGAGATCGCCCTGGTGCCCGGAATCCGAGCCGTTGAGGGCGCTCTCATCGAGGAATCGGCGACGGAGACGACACCCAACCTGAAGCCGCACCGGCGAAGGCCGTCGCTCGGTCCCCGTCCACAGATCGACAACGTCGACGCGCCCTGACGAGGCGATGGGTCACGAGTCTCTCGGGGCGACAACGGATTGGGGTGTGAGTCATGTCGACAGTCACGATTTCGGAGCTGGTGAGCCTCGAAGGCCACAGGGCCATCGTCACCGGTGGAGCAATGGGAATCGGCCGGGGAATCGCACTCCGGCTGGCGCAGGCCGGCGCGTCGGTGCTTATTGCCGACGTGGACGGCGAGAGTGCGTCGCGTACCGCCGACGAACTGGGCGCGATGGATCTCGACGTGCAGAGCGTCGTGGCGGACGTGTCCGACGAGGCGACCGTGACCGCGATGTGTGAGCAGGTGCGCGAGCGCCTCGGAGGCGTCGATATCTTGGTGAACAACGCGGGCATCTTTCCTGCGTC
>CAMYIK010000096.1 GCA_947258365.1 uncultured Thermoleophilia bacterium
CTCACCGGTGACGACGTAGATGCCGGCGCCGAGCACGTTGCCGATCACCATCACCAGCAGCAATCCAGGGCTGATGCTGCGGGCGAGGCCCGGTCGGTCCGTTGGGGGACTACCCGCCATGCACGGAGTCTGGGGCTGGTCGCCGCGTTGCCAATCCGGGATGATGGGTGCCTCGGGCGCGGATCAGCCGCAGCCGCGTTGCGGAGGGCACGCCCACAGAGGTGGTCCGCCCCCGATGGAGAGGTGCCGGCACCGAGGGAGGCTCAGTCGTGAAAAGACACGGGCCCGAGGAGGAAAAATGCAACGATCGGTTACGTTTGCGCCCTATACGGCGCTCGACAAGCTTCACGTTCGCGACGCGATGAGCGACAAGATTGTTTCGTGCGCACGCGATATCGAACTCCATGAGGTCGCCAGGATTATGGCGAGCCAGAGAACCCACTCGGTACTCGTCGAACCTCAGGATTCCGAGTCCAAGGGATCTGAGTGGGGTGTGATCTCCGACAGGGACTTGGTCGGCGCATACTTTAAGCCGCACGCGCCCGCATGGAGCATCGCTGCGATCCCGACGGCGACGGTCGGCTACAACGCCACCCTCACGCGTGCCCTTCGGCTCATGGGGCAGCACAACATGGCCCACCTCGTGGTCGTCGACGATGATGAGCAGGCCGTTGGAGTGATCTCGACCGCTGACATCGTGGACGCGATGAGCGAGATGTCAGAGGCCAGTGAAGACGCCGCCTAGGCCACTTCCGGAGTCCGCGACCGGCGTGTGAGGCCTCGTCGGGTGGGGGCTTTCCTCATGGCGACATGGGCGAGGTCCCCTTTCCGATCGGCGCCAATCTTCGGTCTTTGGTGCCGCCCTTAGTCGAGGACTCTGGCGGCTTTTTGCGGACAGCAACGCCGATCCGATTCTCGCTGAAGAGAAAACGCGCCGATGAGATCGAGACGACCATGAAGGGGATCACGCCGTACAGCCCGTAGTACGCGAGGTCCGCGCCCAGTCGAACGGTTCGATCCCGACTCCACTAAAGATAGGTGGTCGTGGTGACGTCGATGACCGTCGCCGCGGCTTCCTTATTGCGCCACCTCCAGACCGTCCAGCAGCGCCGGCGCGATCCTCTCGGCAACGACGTCCCGACGCAAGCCGTTTCAATCGGTCCGTAAGATGCTGCCGCTACTATGACGCCGTCACGCCGCTATCTGCTTCTCGCAATTCGCATCGCGGTCGTGCTGGCCATCAACGCGATTGCGCTGTGGCTCCTCGATGGGCTGCTGCCCGGGTTCGATTTGGAGCATCCATGGCTCGCGATCCCGATGGCTGCGGTGATCGGGATCCTTGGTGTCGTGGTTCGACCTGCGCTGATCTACGTGGCGCTGCCGCTCGTCGTCTTGACCGGCGGACTGTTGGCTCTCGCGATCAGCGGCGTCACGGTGTGGATTGCCGCAGCCCTGGTCGGCGGGGTTCACGTCGGCAACTGGTTCGACGGCGTACTCGTCACCTTGGGGCTTGTGGCAGTCAACCTGGCACTTACGTCGGTTCTCAACGTGAACGCAGATGGTTCTTTCTCGCGCCGGGCTCTGCGGCGCGTTGGAATGAGGCGAGCGGACAATGACTCCTCGGAGCCAGGCGTGGTCTTTCTTGAGATCGATGGCCTCTCGGCTCCGGTGCTCGAGCGCGCGATCGAAGCGGGCATGGTTCCCACCATGGCGCGGTGGCTGAGCGAAGGCAGCCACAAGCTCGTGGAGTGGGAATGTGACCTTTCGTCTCAGACTGGCGCGAGCCAAGCCGGACTACTTCACGGCAACAACCAGGACATGCCGGCGTTTCGGTGGTACGAGAAGAGCACCGCCCGCACGATGGTCTCCAACCATCCCGACAACGCGGCCGAGATCGAGGCGCGTATCTCCGACGGCCACGGACTCCTCGCGAACGGTGGGGTGGCGCTCGGGAACATGTTTAGCGGCGATGCCCAAAGCCCGCTGTTCACGATGAGCAAGATCAAGGAGCTGCCGAAGACCTCGCGTCAGTACTACCCGTTCTTCGCCGACCCCTACAACTACAGCCGGACCCTGATTCTGGCGGGTGCCGACATCGTGCGAGAAAAGCGCGCGGCCCGGTCTCAGCTGAGACGAGATGAGCGTCCTCGGGTCGACCGCGACGGCATCTACCCGTTGCTGCGCGCGATGACGACCGTGGTGTTGCGCGACCTCGCCAACGAACTGCTGATCGCGAAGATGAACGAGGGGGTGCCGACCGCCTACGTGACCTATGTGGCCTACGACGAGGTGGCACACCACTCCGGCGTTGAACGTCCCGACACGCTCGACACGCTCTCGCGTCTGGACGCGACCTTCGCGGTGATCGAGAAAGCGGCTGCCCGAGCGCCCAGGGAGTACCACCTCGTCGTGCTCTCGGATCATGGGCAAAGCCAGGGGGCGACGTTCAGGCAGCGCAATGGCGTCACGCTCGAAGAGCTCATCGCGGGTCGCGCCGAGCGCGAGACCGCGTCGGCTGAGTCTGCGGATGAGGGGTGGGGTCACCTCTCTGCGTTCGTATCGGATGCAACCGAGGACCGTGCGCTGGCAGGCGCGGCGCTGAAGCAGGCCGTGGCCGAGCGCGCGGAGCCCGGAGAAGAAGGCGTCGATGATGACCATGGCCCGATCGTGATGCCGTCCGGCAATCTCGCCCTCGTCTATTTCCCGGAGATGCCGGAACGCCTCTCCGCCGAGCAGATCGAGGAGCGCTATCCGGGCCTGGTTGATGGCCTGGCAGCGCACCGGCACGTCGGCTTCGTGATGACCCACAGCGCGGAGCGCGGCCCAGTCGCCGTCGGCGCCGACGGTAGCCACGAGCTTCGCTCCGGCGATGTCGTCGGACTGGATCCCTTGGCCGACTTCGGGCTCAATGCCGCGCGGCATCTTCTGCGGACCGACGGGTTTTCAAATGCTCCCGACCTGCTGGTCAACAGCTTCTATGACCACCAGACAGGTGAGGTGGCCGCGTTCGAGGAGCTGGTCGGCAGTCATGGTGGCCTCGGGGGCGACCAGAGTCGGCCGCTGCTCCTGTATCCGGCGGGGCTGTCGCTGGATCGCGACGACTTGGTCGGCGCGGAGGCCGTTCACCGACAGCTCAAGGCATGGGTGCCGACGGCTAAGCAGAAGTGATGCCACACGCAGGTCGCTGTGCCTGATTCCCATCCTCGAGCGCTGTTGTTCGACGTCTTCGGTACCTGCGTCGACTGGCGCACGAGCGTCGCTCATACCGGTGCGGTGCTCCGGGATCGCGTGGGGATCGAAGGGGTCGATTGGGCCGCCTTTGCCGATTCTTGGCGCGAGCTCTACCAGCCCCAAATCGAGACCGTTCGCTCTGGCTCCCGCTCGCGGGTTCATCTGGACGCCCTTCATCGGGAAGCTCTCGATGGGCTTCTCGAAACCGTCGGCCTCGCCCGCCTTGGGAGGAGGACCGACACGAGCTCACGCGGGCATGGCACAGCCTGGACCCGTGGCCGGATACGGTCGCCGGTCTCACGCGCCTTCGGCAGCGATATGTGGTCGCGCCATGCTCGAACGGTCACATCTCTCTGATCGTCAACATGGCCAAGTACGCCGGACTGCCGTGGGACGTCGTCCTCGGAGCCGAAATCGCGCTCGCCTACAAGCCCAGTCCTGAGGTCTATCTGCGCAGCGTTGCGGCACTCCGCGTCGCCCCTGACGAGGCCATGATGGTCGCTGCCCAACTCTGATCTCCGGGCGGCCGCGGAGTGTGGTCTGCGCGCCGCGTTCGTCGGCCGCCGCCGTGAGTGGGGGCCAGGCCAACTCAGTGATCTCGAGGCTGACCCGAGCGTCGACGTCGTGGCCGAGGACCTGATCGATCTGGCCGAGCAGCTCTGCTGAGCCCAAGAGCCCTCCCCCCGATTTCCGTAGAAAGCCGCACCTGCGGGAGGGGATCCCCCGGCCCTCGTTGGCCAAGGTATCGTGAGACTCACCTCGATGTCGCAGCCACTCTCGTCCCGGTCGTTGCCTGCGTTCCCGCGGTGAGGAGCGTAGGGGCGTTGGCGCGATGAAGGGCGAGGCGTACTCGTCAGTGGCGGATCTCGCTGACTATTTGGTGCGCGAACTCGAGCCGGGCGCGGAGCTCGTGGTGCCGATCGCCAACGGCGAGCCGACCTTCCTCCTGAGTGAACTCGAAAGACGCGCTGAAGAGCTGAACGGCGTGAGAGTGCACCAGATGCACGCGATGCGTGACCTGCCGTACCTACGCGGCGCGTTCAGGGGGCGGTTGGAGCATGTCTCGTGGTTCCTCAGCCCGATTACGCGCACGGCATACGCGGCCGGGGGGTGTGAGCTGGTGCCGGCGAACTTCAGTGAGATGCCGCAGCGTCTCTTGGAACGCGAGCCCGCTTTCGTGCTCGCCGCGGCAACGCCGCCGGACTCCCATGGGTGGTTCAGTCTCGGCGTCAGCGCGGACTACGTCGTTCCGTTGATCGGCCGGGTTCCATTCATCATCGAGGCGAATGCTCGGATGCCCCGCACCTCCGGTACCAACGCGGTGCATCTCCAGGACGTCGCGGCCTGGGCCCAGGCCGACGCACCCTTGCCTGAGGTCACCAGGTCCCCCTTGGGTGAGCGCGACCTGCAGATGGGCGAACTGGTTGCCGAGCGAGTCCCGGACGGCGCGACCCTGCAGATCGGTTCCGGCACCGTTCCTCGTGCCACCGTGACGGCACTCGGTCGGCACAAGGATCTGGGCATCCATACGGAGTTGTTCTCAGACTCGCTTCGCGACCTGGTTGATCGTGGCGTCGCTACCGGTGCTCGTAAGAACCGCAATCGTCACACCGCGGTGACGACCTTCGCCCTTGGGAGCGCCGAGCTCTACGACTGGCTCGACGACAACCGCAGCGTCGACTTTCGCGGCGTCAACGAGGTCAACGATCCGCGGGAGGTGGCACTGGAGGACAGTTTCGTGTCGGTCAATGGCGCCATCCAGGTCGATCTATTCGGTCAATGTGCGTCAGAGACGATCGGGACCACCTACTACACGGGGAGCGGAGGCCAGGCCGACTTCGCTAGGGGAATCATGTTCTCTCCCAATGGTCAGGGGTTCGTCGTCTTGCACGCCTCGACTGGCGACGGTCGCATCTCGCGGATCGTGCCCACGCTCGACAATGGCGCGATCGTCACCACGACCAAGAACCTCGTGGACATGGTCGTAACCGAATACGGAGTGGCGGAGCTGCGCGGGCGGTCTTTCGACGAACGTGCCCGCCGCCTGATCGCCGTGGCTGAGCCGGCTCATCGAGAATGGCTAGAGCGCGCCGCCGCTGATCTTGGTCTGCTGAGATCCTGAGGGCCTGGAGCCGTCGGCGCCGGGCGCCTGAGGGCCGGGGTCCGTAGGTTCGAGCAGTCTCTGCAGACTCGGTCATGGGGGTAGGTATGCGACGACGGGCATTCGGACGGACAGGCTTCGAGTCATCGGTCGTGGGCTTCGGGGCGTGGGCGATCGGCGCCAGCTGGGGCGAGGTGCCCGAGGACGACGCCATGGCCGCGCTGCACGCCGCGGTCGATACGGGCGTCAACTTCTTCGATACGGCTGATGTGTATGGCGACGGCACGTCGGAGCGGCTCATCGCCCGGCTGCGCCGCGAGCGGCCCGAGGCGGAGATGTTCGTCGCCACCAAGGCCGGGCGGCGCTTGGATCCCCACACCGCCGACGGCTACACCGCGGCCAACATCGAGGCCTTCATCGGGCGCAGCCGCGAGGACCTCCAGATGGACACCCTCGACCTCGTGCAGCTCCACTGCCCGCCGACCGATGTCTACTACCGTCCGGAGCTCTTCGAGGCCATGGACGACATGGTCGATCGGGGACTGATGCGCCACTACGGGGTCAGCGTTGAGCGGGTGGAGGAGGGGCTGAAGGCGATCGAGTTTCCGAACGTCGCCTCGGTCCAGATCATCTTCAACGCCTTCCGTCTGCGTCCCGCCGAGCTGTTCCTGTCCGAGGCCGCGCGTCGCGATGTCGCGGTCATTGCCCGCGTGCCGCTGGCAAGCGGGCTCCTGACCGGAAAGATGACCGCCAAATCGACTTTTGCGAGCGACGATCACCGCACGTTCAATCGCGAAGGAGAAGCCTTCGACAAAGGCGAGACGTTCTCGGGCGTGCCGTTCGACGTCGGCTTGCAGGCGGTGGAGGAACTGCGTGCGCTCGTGCCCGACGACGAGCCGATGGCGTCGTTCGCACTGCGGTGGATCCTCAGCTTCGAGCAGGTGTCAACGGTGATTCCCGGGGCGAAGAACGCCGAGCAGGCCCAGGCCAACGCCGCCGCCGGATCGAGCGACGCACCTCCTGCAGAGGTCATGAGCGCGACGCACGAGGTGTACGACCGGCTGATCCGGCCGCACGTCCATCACCGCTGGTAGCTAGGGCGTGGGAACGCTGGTCCAGCGGCCGCCTTCGCCGCTCGACGCCAGCGCCGCCTCGACGAACTGAATTCCGCGCAGGCCATCCTCGGCGTTCGGAAAGTGCATCGCCAGCGGGTCGGGGGTGCCTCCCGATCGCCGTGCCGCGATGGCCTCAGCCGCGTCGGAGTAGATCGTCGCAAAGCCTTCATGGAATCCCTCGGGATGGCCCTTCACGTTGCGGCTGGCGCGTGCGGACAGCGGGAGCGTGCCCGGGCCGTTCGGAGTACGAAGTTCCGCGGGGCGGTCGAGGGGCCGGAACCACAGCTGGGTCGGCTGTTCCTGCATCCACTCGAGCGAGCCCTTTGTTCCACTGACGCGGATCCGAAGGCAGTTCTCGACGCCCGCCGCGGCTTGCGTTACCCAGAAATTGCCGCGGGCGCCGCCGTCGAAGCGGAGCATAGCGCCACCGAAGTCATGCACGAGACGGTTCGGGACGATGGTGCCGACTTCTGCGGCGAGCTCGGCGACCTCGAGGCCGGAGATGAATCGCACGAGGTTGTGAGCGTGGGTGCCGATGTCGCCCATCACCAGCGATGGGCCTCCTCTAACCGGGTCGTAGCGCCACGGCAGCTCGCCATCGGGGTCCGGATCGTCTTCCCGAGCCTTTCCGCCCTGCACGTACTCCACCTGGACCAGTCGGATCTCGCCCAGCTCTCCCGCCGCGACCATGGCCCGGCCCTGGCGGACCATGGGATAGCCCGTGTAGTTGTGCGTGAGGCAGTAGACGAGCCCCGACTCCTGGACGGCGTCGAAGACCGCTTGCCCTTCAGCGGCGGTGTTCGCCATGGGCTTGTCACAGATGACGTCGAAGCCTTGCTGCAGCGCGGCGATCGAGTAGTCGCGATGCGTGTCGTTGGGGGTCATGATCGCCACGACGTCGGGGGCCTCGGACTGCGCCGCCTCGCCCTCGATCAACTCCAGCGCGGTCCCGTACGAGCGATCCGCCGGCACACCGATGGCCATACTGGCCTCGACCGATCGGCCGGGGTCGGAGGAGACGGCGGCGGCGACGAGTTCGTATCGGTCATCCAGGCGCGCCGCCGTGCGGTGCATTGCTCCGATGAAGCTGCCCGGCCCGCCGCCTACGACTGCGAGTCGCAGGCGGCGGCCGAGCACGCCGATCACCGGATTCCTATCGACATCCATCCTTAGGCGCGACCGGAAATCATTCGGCCACGTCGGGACAGCGCGTCGACGACCACCGCGGCGAGCAGCACGAGCGCCGTTACCACGAATCGCACGCCGGCACTGAGTCCGAGCAGCCCCATTCCGTTCTCGACGCCGACGATAATCAGCGCCCCGTAGAACGCGTGGATGACCCGCCCCCGTCCGCCGAACAGGCTGGTGCCACCGATGACTGCAGCCGCGATCGAGAGCAGCAGCAGGCTTCCGCCTCCTGCCGCGGTATCAACCGACCGCAGGCGTGAGGCGAGGATGATCCCGCCCGCTCCCGCCAGGGCGCTCGACAGCATGAAGACCTTGATCTTGATCATGTCGGTGTTGATGCCCGCGCGTCGGGCCGCTTCTTCGTTGCCGCCCACCGCGTAGACATGGCGACCGAAGGTCGTGCGGTCCGCGACCCAGGTGAGGGCGATCAGCAGAACCAACACGATCAGGCCGACCACCGGGAAGCCGCGGTCGTCGTTGAACAAGGAGACGGTGATCGCCGCAAGTGCGGCCAATCCCACGACCTGGAGGCCGATCAGCAGCGGCGCCTTGTGGCTTACCCCAGCCGCTTTACGCCGTCGGTGGAGCAAGATCTGGGAGATGGCGTAGGCCCCTACGCCCACGACGGCGATCACCCAGCCCCAGACATCGGCGAGGAATTCATTGGCGATGCCGATCACGACATCGTCCTGGATCACCACGGTTCCGCCGCTGCCTATCAACAAGAGCACCACGCCGTTGAGCCCGAGGAAGCCGGCGAGCGTCACGACGAACGACGGGACCTTGAACTTGGTGACGATCACGCCGATCACCAGACCGATGCCCGCGGCTGCGATGAGCGCAATGCCGATTGCCGCCCACCAGGGGAAGTCATCGAGCAACAACTCGGTCATGAGCACCGCCGAGACGGCGCTGGTGTAGCTGATCGAAAGATCGATCTCGCCGAGCAGGAGCACGAAGACCACGCCGATGGCGATGGTCGTGATGCCGGCCATCTGAACGACCAGGTTCAGCAGGTTCCTCGAGGTGAGGAAGTTCTCGTTGAGAGACTGAAAGATCAGCGCGATGAGGATCAGGCCCAGGATGATCGGCAGGGGGCCGAGGTCTCCGGAGCGGATGTTCTGCCAGTAGTTCTTGGCCGCCTCGACCGAAAACGGGTTGGACGGCCGGGCGGTCACCGGGGGCGGCGGTGCCGGCGTAGCGGCGCCGCTCATACCTCGACCTCCAGGCCAGGCACGGTTTGGAGATCGCCGGCGGTGATCGCTCGAACGATCTCCTGCTGGGTTGTCTCGGCCACCTTGTACTCGGCCACGCGCTGGCCGAGGCGCAGCACGGTGATCCGGTCAGCGACCTCGAAGATGTCGTGCAAGTTGTGCGAGATGACCACCACGCCGAGGCCCTGCTCGGCGAGCCGGCGCACGAGGTCAAGCACCTGGCGCGTTTGGGCAACCCCGAGGGCCGCCGTCGGCTCGTCGAGGATCACAACGCGCGAGTTCCACATCACCGCCTTTGCGACGGCGACAGCCTGGCGCTGACCTCCCGAGAGCCCCGCGACGTTCTGCCTGACTGATCTCAGACTGGTGACCGAGAGTGACGCCAGCGTCTCGTTGGCGGCGCGCTCCATGCTTGCCTCGTCGAGGCGGAACGGTGTTCGAACGCGCTCGCGTCCAAGGAACATGTTGGCGACGACGTCGAGGTTGTCGGCCAGCGCGAGGTCCTGATATACGACCTCGATACCGAGCTCGGCCGCGTCGCGTGGGCCGTTGATCGAGACCTTCTCGCCTTCGAAGAAGACCTCGCCGGCGTCAAGCGAGTAGATCCCCGCGACGCCCTTGATGAGGGTCGATTTTCCGGCGCCGTTGTCTCCGACCAGCGCCATCACCTCACCGGTGCGCACCGCGAAGTCGACGTTCCAGAGCGCCTGCACGGCGCCGAAGCGCTTACTCGCGCCCTTCAGTTCAAGAATATTGGAGTTCTCTTGTTTGGACACAGTTTCGTCTCCCGTGTTCACCGGCACCGAGGCGGACCTCGATGCCGGTGTACGAGTAGGGTCGAGCGTTTTAGCGCTCGCCCTCCGGCGGGCAGAACTGCGCGAAGTTGTCCACGCAGATCTCGTCCCAGGTGCGGAAGCCATCAGCGATGACGGTCTCCGCGATGTTGTCCTTGGTCACCGAGACCGGGGTCAGCAGCGCCGACGGAACGTCGTTGGTGCCGTTGTTCACGGATCCGGCTGCAAGGCTGG